>CAITNA010000227.1 GCA_903893675.1 uncultured Micrococcales bacterium | reverse complement strand
TTCATGGATGCCGACTACATCTTCGACAAGACCCGCGAAGGCTTCGAGTTCTATGAGAAGCAGTTCGACGTGCCATACCCATTCGACAAGTACGACCAGTTGTTCGTGCCTGAGTTCAACGCGGGTGTAATGGAGAACGCCGGTGCGGTCACCTTCACCGAGACCTATGTGTTCCGTTCAAAGGTCGCAGACGCAACTCGCGAGCGTCGCGTCGTCACGATTCTTCACGAGCTTGCTCACATGTGGTTCGGCGACCTCGTCACCATGCGCTGGTGGAACGACCTATGGCTCAACGAGTCGTTCGCAGAGTATGCCTCTACCCTGGCAACCGCCGAGGCCACCGAATGGCACGGCGCCTGGACCACCTTCGCGGCCCTCGAGAAGTCATGGGCATACCGCCAAGACCAGCTGCCTTCCACCCACCCGATCGTCGCCGAGATCAACGACCTCGAAGACGTTCAGGTCAACTTCGACGGCATCACCTATGCAAAGGGCGCCTCGGTGCTCAAGCAGCTTGTCGCCTGGGTTGGCCAAGAGAAGTTCATGGCCGGTGTCGGGGCTTACTTCAAGAAGCACGCATACCAGAACACCGAATTGGCAGACCTGCTTCGCGAACTCGAAGACCAGAGTGGCCGCGACCTCAAGAGCTGGGCAGCTAACTGGCTCGAGACCGCAGGTGTGAACACCTTGCGTTCAGAGTTCACCGTCGAGGGTGGCAAGTTCACCTCTTTCGCAGTGACTCAGACCGCAATCGCAGAGCACCCAACAATTCGCCCGCACCGCATGGCAATTGGTTTCTTCAACCTGGTTGATGGTTCACTGAAGCGCGTTCACCGTCTTGAACTCGACATCGATGGCGAGCGCACCGAGGTGCCAGCACTCGTTGGCCTCGAGCAGCCTGACCTGATCTTGCTGAACGACGACGACCTTGCTTACGCAAAAATCCGCATGGATGAGCGCAGCTGGAAGACCGCACTCGAGCACCTCTCGAAGTTCGACGACTCGCTTGCACGCACCATCGTTTGGGGAGCGGCTTGGGACGCAACTCGCGATGGCGAGGTAAGCCCGCGCGAATTCATCAAGTTGGTCTTGAACAACATTCAGAGCGAGACCGAGTCGACCACGATTCTGACTTTGCTTCGTCAGTTGATCACCACCGGTAACCTCTATGTCGCGGAGTCGCACCGCAAGGCTGCACTCACCGAAATTGGTGACGGCTTGTTGAAGTTGGCTCGCTCGGCAAAGGCCGGCAGCGACATTCAGCTTCAGCTGATCAAGTTCTTCCCGCAGTTTGCACACACCGATGCACAGCTCGACGCGCTGAAGGCGATGCTCGATGGCAGCGAGACCCTCTCGGGTCTCGAGGTCGATGCAGACCTGCGCTGGGAGCTACTCACCGGTTTGGTTGTCGGCGGTCGCGCAGGCGAGGCTGAGATCGCAGCCGAACTCGAGCGTGACAACACCGCGAACGGCCAGAAGGCTGCCGCAGGTGCCCGTGCCGCGATTCCAACCGCTGCCGCGAAGCACGCAGCCTGGGAGCTGCTCGTCGAGAGCAAGGAACTGTCGAACGCATTGGTCAACCAGGCCAGCCTCGGTTTCGGCCGCGTTCAAGACACTTCGCTGCTGCTGCCATACGTCGACAAGTACTTCAACAACGCGGTTGCAATCTGGAAGCGTCACACCTTCAAGATCGCCGAATACCTGATGATCAACCTCTACCCAATCAGCCTGGCTAACGAGGCGCTTGCCGCCAAGACCCGCGCGGCTATTGGTGACGCGGCCATCAAGGAGATTCCTGCACTGCGCCGCATCCTGGTTGAAAACCTTGCTGCAGTTGAGCGTGCGCTTGTCGCACAGGCTCGCGACCTGAAGGGCTAGTCATGACCTGGTGGCTCGACTTCTGGAACCAGTGGCACTCGCTGATTCGCATCGTTGCGATTCTGCTTGGCACTGTGGTGGCTCGCGCCATCCTGCTGGTTCTGGTCGGTCGAACCGTTCGCACAATCGAGAAAGGTCAGCGCGGCAAGCACAATGACGCAACCGAGCTAGCCCACTCGCCGGTTGCCAAGGCTCGAGTGCTGCAGCGCGCGAAGACCATCGCGTCTGTGCTCAGCAACCTGATCACCTGGACCTTGGTGCTGTTTGCCGTTGGTTCGATTCTCGGCGAGCTTGGCATTGCAGTTGGCGCGCTGGTTGCATCAGCAGGAATCATCGGTGCCGCACTCGGTTTCGGTGCGCAGTCTCTGGTTCGCGACCTGATCAGCGGTATGTTCATCATCTTTGAAGACCAGTTCGGCGTCGGCGACTCAGTCGACCTCGGCGAGGTCAAGGGTGTCATCGAAAACGTCGGCCTCCGCGTAACTCAGGTTCGCGATGTGCAGGGCGTGCTCTGGTATGTGCGCAACGGCGAAATCATTCGCGTTGGCAATCACTCACAGGGATGGTCGCGCATCGTGCTCGACATCGCACTCGCCTATGGCGCCGACCTAGAGAAAGCTCGCAAGCTGATTCTCGACGCTGCAAACGCGGTGGCCAAAGACAACGCTTTCACCCACAAGGTGATCGAGACTCCAGAGATCTGGGGCATCGAGAACATCACCGGCGACCAGGTCGTGCTTCGCTTGGTTCAGCAGGTCGGCCCCGAGCACACCGACTCGGTAGCACGCGAACTTCGCGCACGCATCAAGGCCGCTCTCGACAAGGGCAAGGTGCCGCTGGCGTCGAACGCCATCTTTGTTGGCTCTGCCCGCAAGACTCGCTAATGACCGACGAGCAGTTCGAAGACAAAGACCGCGTCGAGACAGTTCGCATTCGCGGCTTGGATGGTTCGCTAAACATCGCCGGCAACTTCTATGAGCAGGTCGGCGGCAAAGAGACTTTCCGCAAACTGGTTGCCAAGTTCTATGACGGGGTGGCCGGCGACCCCGTGCTTCGCCCGATGTACCCGGAAGACGACCTAGGCCCTGCCGCCGAGCGGCTTCAACTGTTTCTCGAGCAGTACTGGGGCGGCCCAACGACATATTCGGAGCAGCG
>CAITNA010000226.1 GCA_903893675.1 uncultured Micrococcales bacterium | reverse complement strand
TTCTCGCGAATCTCTTGGAACAGGCGGCTCGACATGCCTCCGCCGAGCACGGTGTTCAAAATGCCCATGGCGTAGCGTCGCTCGTCGTTGCCGATCAAACCCTGGCAACCAACCAGGATGTTCGCCTGCGCGATCGGGCGATTGATTACCTTGAGGCGATCTGCTCGCTGGTAGTTGCCCTGACCGTTGTCGCGGCGCTCGGCTGGCATGGCCTTGAGGCCGAGGTCCCAGCCGGCGCGAGTTAGCTCGGTTTCGACCAGCTTGACCAGTTCGGCGTGGTGCACGCCACCTGCCGCAGCCACGACCAAATCTTGTGGGCGATAGTTCTGCCCGTAATACTCCCAAACGGCATCGCGCGAAACGGCAGTGATGGTTTCGTTGGTGCCGCCGATCTGTCGACCGAGCGGGGTGTCGCCGAGCACGGCGAGCGAGAAGGCTTCGTGCGCGACATCCTGGGGGTCGTCGTCGTTCATAGCTAATTCTTCAAGGATGACCGTGCGCTCGTTTTCGAATTCGGTCGGGTCAATCAGTGACGAGGTGAGCATGTCGGCGATTACATCGACGGCAAGTGGCAGGGCCTTGTCTTGCACGCGCGCGTAGTAAGAAGTGCTCTCTTTGCCGGTTGCTGCGTTGGATGAGCCACCCACGCTGTCGAATGCAACCGCGATATCGAGTGCGCTGCGACGCTTGGTGCCTTTGAACAGCAGGTGCTCAAGAAAGTGCGTCGAGCCGAAGTGTCCGTTGGTTTCGTCGCGCGAGCCGACAGCAACCGAGAACGAGATGCTCGCGCTCTGCGAGCCAGGCACGTGTTCGCTTAAAACACGAACACCGCTCGGGAGCACCGACCGATGAACAGTGGTGCCACCCGAAGCGGTGAACGAAAGCTCGCTCTGGTTTAGGTCAAAGTTAATTTCAGACACAACCAGGGCCTAGGCCTACTCCTCGTCGGCAGACTCGGCAGCGTCGCCTTCAGTCACAGGACTGAGCGAGAGCTTGCCACGGTCGTCAATCTTCGTGATCTCGACCTGAATCTTCTGACCTACCTCGAGCACGTCTTCGACGTTCTCAACGCGCTTGCCCGCAAGCTTCTTGAGCTCGCTGACGTGCAGCAGGCCATCCTTGCCAGGAAGCAACGAGATGAACGCACCGAAGGTTGCCAGCTTGACGACGGTTCCGAGGAAACGCTCGCCAATCTCTGGAACGTGTGGGTTCGCGATCGCGTTGATGCGTGCCTTTGCAGCCTCTGCCGAAGGGCCATCGGTTGCGCCAATGTAGACGGTTCCGTTGTCTTCGATCGAGATGTCTGCGCCGGTCTCTGCCTGGATCTCGTTAATCATCTTGCCCTTAGGGCCAATGACCTCACCGATCTTGTCGACAGGGATCTGCACTGCGATAACGCGTGGAGCGGTTGGTGCCATCTCGTCTGGCTCGCTGATTTCCTCGGCCATGATGTCGAGGATGGTCAGACGTGCCTCACGAGCCTGAGTCAACGCACCAGCGAGAACCGAAGCAGGAATTCCATCGAGCTTGGTGTCGAGCTGAATTGCGGTGACGAACTCACGAGTACCGGCAACCTTGAAGTCCATGTCGCCGAGTGCGTCTTCTGCACCGAGGATGTCGGTGAGAGCTGCGTATTCGGTCTTGCCGTTGATCTCATCAGAGATGAGACCCATTGCAATACCTGC
>CAITNA010000225.1 GCA_903893675.1 uncultured Micrococcales bacterium | reverse complement strand
CGCATCAGAACTACTCGCCCCGCGAGATTCCCGGTGGGGCCGACGAATACGTGCGCCTCTGGGCAGAGTCGGTAAAGCCGCTCGGCCTGACTCGCGCACCAATGACCGAGGCCGAGTTGCTTTCAACCTTGGATGAATTCCAGGGCCAACTTGTCGTCAGCGCAGACACCAAAGAAGTTTTCGAGTGGTTGCGACAGCCACCGCTGCCAACTCTGACCAAGCCGTTCTATCGATTGTTCTATGCGGCGGCAATCGCATCGATGCCGCAGAGCTATCGCGATCTGATCGGCGAGCGGCACCTGCCACTTCGAGTGCTGCGACCAATCACAACAGGGTTGCTCCGCCTAATGCGCGCAGCCATCGGCAGCGAATCTCCAATCGAAGACGCAGCCATCGCCAGGCTTCGCCGAGTCGGAGTTTGGCAATAGGTTAGAGCCATGCGCATTTTGCTCACCGGCTTCGAACCATTCAACAACGGCAAGCTCAATCCGAGCGAACAAATCGTGCGCGCAATCGCCTCGCAGTTCGAGGCAGGCGACGCAATCGAAGGTGTTGAACTTCACACCGCTGTGCTGCCGGTGGTGTTCACCGAATCGAGCGAGTTGCTTCGTCACCTCATCGCGCTTCACAGACCCGAAGCAATTGTCAGCCTGGGTCAGGCCGAGGGGCGCAAAGAGCTCTCTTTCGAACGCGTTGCAATCAACTTGGACGACGCGCGCATCGCAGACAACGCCGGCCGTCAGCTAACCGACCAACCGATAATCGCCGGCGGTTCAGCCGCACACTTCACCACGCTGCCGGTTCGCCAACTCATTGAGGCCGTGCGAGCCGAGGGTGTGGCCGCGGGGCTTTCGCTCAGCGCCGGAACCTTCGTCTGCAATCACATCTTCTATAACCTGCAGCACGCGCTTCAAGGTCAGCAGGTTGTCAGTGGTTTCATCCATGTCCCGCTCATGAATGAACAGGCAGCCGACTTTCCGGGCCTGACCACCGTGCCGCTTGCCGACCAGGTGCGCGGCATCCGAGCAGTGCTGGCAACTCTCGCCGAGGGTGTTAGCCTCACATCGTGATCGAACGCAAAATTTGGCGCAGCTTCGCCAGTGACAACTACGCAGGCATTCATCCTCGAATTCTCGAGGCAATCGGCTCGGTAAACGAGGGCCACGAGAAGGCCTATGGCGCAGACGCCGTGACAGCCCACTTCAACGACCTGATTCACAAGACCTTCGGCAAACAGGCAGAGGCCTGCCCGACCTTCAACGGCACCGGCGCCAACGTGCTCTCACTCTCGGTCGGCACCCAGCGCTGGGAGGCCGTCATTTGTGCGGCAACCGCACACATCAACACCGACGAGGGCGGCGCACCCGAGAAGGTTTCGGGTCTCAAGCTCTATGGCGTGCCAACCCCTGACGGCAAACTCACCCCAGAGCTCATCGCAACTCAGGTGTTCGACATGGGGAGCGTTCACCGCGCACAGCCTGGCGTGGTTTCGATCACGCAGACCACTGAATGCGGCACCCTCTATTCGATCG
>CAITNA010000224.1 GCA_903893675.1 uncultured Micrococcales bacterium | reverse complement strand
CGGGCGAAGGCACCAAGCAGACCGCCGAAATCCGTTTCGACTCAGGTTCGAAGAAGCGTCTGCTGGTCAAAGTCGCACCCATCACTAAGCTGTGAGTAGATTTTGAGCGGTTGGGGGAGACTGTGCTAAAAAATAATATCCTAAGTTCGTTTTCGGTGATTTTGCTGGTCTCATTCTTCATGACATTCGTGCCGGCAACTCAAGCAAATGCCGATACCGTGTGCCAGTCTATTTTTCAATTCGAAGCCCCTAGTGGGTGTGTGCTTTCCGATGCCGAAGGCGCAATTCTGGGGACTCCAAATATCACAACCTGTAACGATCGGTTCGCTGGCCTTGTTCTGTCCACCGGGTATGACTCGGCAGTTTATGTTGCCTTTACGGGGATAGGCCTAGACGGACAGTTAACCCCCGGAGCTTCAGTCCGCTACTCAATTTGGCTCATGCAAGACTGCAGGGCTTGGGCTGGAGCATATTCCGTAACCCTAAAACTCTCTGGGGACTCGGGAGGTTCTGTTACCTCCACACCAATTGGACAATTTGCGTATTCGGAGAAATTCACAGGTGCTCTTGATAGCTATTGCTTTACAAATACCTGTGGGAGCACGACTTATTCGGGAACTTTCACAATTCCACCAAGCCTGGCGGTCGGTCAGTACCGAGTTCAAGTTTCAGTCGACTACAACGCGGCTAGCGCTCTACTGCCGCTGCCAGCACTTCATCAGGATGTTGTGATGAAGACGAAGCTGACAAAGACTCAATTTTACCCCGCTGTAAATCTTTACTTTCCAGACGGCGGACCTTTGGTCTGCTACTTCTTGGATTTCACAAAGGCCGCCGTGCAAACCTATGGAATCACAGGCACAGATTGGGAGATCAAAGCTGGAAATCAAGTTATTGCGACCTATAAAGACTTGCCGCTTTATAGCGACACGAGATTCTCAAAGTACTTATCGACCGGAGCGTTCACAATCGATTTGAATACCACCGCGGGTGTGCCGGTCTATGGCTTCGGCATAAAGGCTCAAACTAAAGGGCAGACTTACACATGCTCGGTAAGTGTCAAGACAACCCAAGGCGCTTATGACAAGGTTTCCCTCTCGGCTACGGCCGCAGTTAGCACCTTGAATTGGACTGTCATTCCGGAACCAAGTTCGAGAACTATTACCTGCTACAAACGTAGTAATTCCAAGCTCACTAAAAAGGTCACTGGAGTCAATCCAAAGTGTCCATCCGGCTACTCAACTTCGAAGTCTTAGTGCAGATTCCGTCTGGATTCCAACCCCGTCGGCCCGCTGGTTTAGACTTGGCGGGTTAGCCGAATTTTGAACGGAACAATCAAGTGGATCTATTTGAATACCAGGCGCGCGACATGTTCGAGCGTCACGGCGTGCCAGTCCTCCAGGGTCTAACCGCAGACACCCCGGCAGAGGCAGAGGCCGCAGCAGCAAAGATTGGCGGCACTGTTGTCGTCAAGGCTCAGGTCAAGACCGGTGGTCGTGGCAAGGCCGGCGGCGTGAAGCTGGCTCACAACCCAGCCGAAGCCAAAGAAGCTGCAGAGAAGATTCTCGGACTCGACATCAAGGGTCACGTAGTAAAGCGCGTAATGATCGCGCAGGGTGCAGCAATCGACAAGGAGTACTACTTCTCGATTCTGCTCGACCGATCG
Organism: uncultured Micrococcales bacterium; assembly: GCA_903893675.1. Taxonomy (GTDB): domain Bacteria; phylum Actinomycetota; class Actinomycetes; order Actinomycetales; family Microbacteriaceae; genus Rhodoluna. The sequence goes on along the minus strand of CAITNA010000224.1, from coordinate 9,416 downwards.
AACCGCACCTTCCTTTCGCTTTGCAGCGTTGAGGGTGGAATGGAAATTGAGCAGCTTGCAGAAGAGCGCCCAGATGCTCTCGCGAAGGTTGCAGTCGACGCCGTAAAGGGCATCGACCTGCACAAGGCGCTCGAGATCGCAAAGGCCGGTGGCTTCGACGACGCCATGGCCGCGAAGGTCGCGCCAGTTTTCGTAACCCTCTACAAGGTGTTCGTTGAAGAAGACGCAACCCTCGTTGAGGTCAACCCGCTCGTGCTCACCAAGGATGGCGACATCCTGGCACTCGATGGCAAGGTCTCGCTCGACGACAACGCAGAGTTCCGTCACTCAGAGCGCGAGCACATGGAGCGCGACGCACTCGACCCACTAGAGGCCAAGGCGAAGGCCATGGACCTCAACTACGTGAAGCTCGATGGCGAAGTTGGAATCATCGGCAACGGTGCAGGCCTCGTTATGTCGACCTTGGATGTTGTTGCCTACGCGGGCGAGCGCCACGGTCACGTGAAGCCAGCTAACTTCCTCGACATCGGCGGTGGCGCATCGGCTGAGGTCATGGCCGCTGGCCTCGACGTCATCCTCGGTGACCCACAGGTCAAGAGCGTGTTCGTAAACGTCTTCGGTGGAATCACCGCCTGCGACGCCGTTGCAAACGGAATCGTCGGTGCGCTGAACACCCTTGGTTCAAGCGCAACCAAGCCGCTGGTTGTTCGCCTCGATGGCAACAACGTGATCGAGGGTCGCCGCATCCTTGCTGACTACAACCACCCACTGGTCACTGTTGTGGCCACCATGGACGACGCTGCCGACAAGGCCGCCGAGCTGGCAAACCGTTAGGCGCGAGGAGAAACACAAAATGGCAATCTTTCTAAACGAAAACTCGAAGATCATCGTTCAGGGCATGACCGGTGCCGAGGGCATGAAGCACACCACTCGCATGCTCAAGGGCGGTTCGAACATCGTCGGTGGCGTGAACCCACGCAAGGCCGGCGAGACCGTTGAGGTTGAGGGCAAGTCGTTGCCAGTGTTCGGCACTGTTGCAGAGGCAATGGCTGCAACCGGCGCGAACGTTTCGGTCATCTTCGTTCCACCAGCCTTTGCAAAGGCAGCAATCGTTGAAGCAATCGACGCAGAGATTCCTCTTGCCGTTGCAATCACCGAGGGCATCCCGGTTCACGACTCTGCAAGCGCATGGGCCTACAACGTTGCCAAGGGCAACAAGACCCGCTTGATCGGCCCGAACTGCCCAGGCATCATCAGCCCAGGAAAGTCGAACGCGGGAATCACCCCGAGCGACATCTCAGGCTTTGGCCCAATCGGTTTGGTTTCGAAGTCGGGAACCCTGACCTACCAGATGATGTACGAGCTGCGCGACATCGGCATCTCGACCGCAATCGGCATCGGTGGAGACCCAGTTATCGGAACCACTCACATCGACGCACTCGCTGCATTCGAAGCAGACCCAGAGACCAAGGCAATCGTTTTGATCGGTGAGATCGGTGGCGACTCAGAAGAGAAGGCCGCTGCATACATCAAGGCAAACGTCACCAAGCCGGTTGTTGCTTATGTTGCGGGCTTCACAGCTCCAGAGGGCAAGACCATGGGTCACGCCGGTGCAATCGTTTCTGGTTCAGCCGGAACCGCACAGGCGAAGAAGGAAGCATTCGAGGCTTGCGGCGTGAAGGTCGGCAAGACTCCAAGCGAGACCGCCGCGCTTATGCGTGAGGTTATTCAGAGCCTTTAGTCGCACGTGAACCGTCGACTGACTGCTGGGGTAGGGGCACTACAGGCGCTCACCACTATGGCCATTGGCCTGGGTGTGCTTGTTGTGCCTCTTTTCCTTTTGTGGCTCATCGAGCAAAACGGCATGACCAACATTTTGGTTGCCTTTCGCTCGGCGGTCGACCTGTGGCTGCTGGCTCAAGGTGTTCCCTTGGATGTTGCTGCCGGGCAGTTTGCCGGGCTTACCTTCACCGGCTTCACGATCTCGATCATGCCGCTTGCCTACTCGGCGTTCTTGGCGTGGTTGAGCTTTAGGCTCGGTCGCAAGTTGAGCGCGGCGCCTTCGCTGTGGCCGGCTTGGCTCGGAGCGGCTGGTGCCTATGCGGCGGTCACCTTCGCACTAACTCGCTCTGTCGATTTCGCGGCTGCCAGTCCGCACGCGGCGGCGGCACTCATTTTTCCTGTCGTCTTCTTCGGCGGTTTCTTGGTGCTCGGTTCAACTCTTGGCGAGCCGAAGCCAATCTATGGAGTCAGTCGTCAGGTGCAGGCACCAGAACGAATTCAACTTCGTGACTGGTTTGCAACTCGCTTCGAGAACCTGCCTTGGTGGGCAAGAGTGGTTTGGTCGCCAGCTTGGCGTGCGGGCACCGGCATCGTCGTTGCGATGTTCGCCGTTGCCGCGGTTGGCATTGGAATCTTGGTGCTGGTCAACTGGATCAATGTCATTACTTTTTATGAGAGCATCCACGTTTCTGTTTTTGGTGGTTTCTTGCTGACCCTTGGTCAGATCGCGTTGCTGCCAAACCTGGTGGTCTGGGCTGCGGCCTGGTTCACCGGCGCGGGTTTCGCAATCGGAGCCGGCTCGCTGTTTTCTCCGATTGCTTCGGCAGCCGGCCCACTGCCTATGGTGCCGATGCTTTCTGTGTTGCCGCAGGGCAGCTTCGCATTCGGCATGATCGCCGTGGTGGTTCCGCTGGTGCTGGCCTTCTTGGCTACCGTCTGGGTTCGCGATCACGCGCGCGACGTTCGCTATGAATTCGCAACCCCGCTGGCCTCGGCCCTGACCCTCGGCATCGCGATTGCCTTCGTGGCGGCCAGCGAGCTTGCCGTGTTTGGCTGGTTGGCATCCGGCGGTTTTGGCCCTGGTCGATTCGAGGTCGCAGGCGTGAACGCGCTGATTCTGTTTGCTGTGACCTTCGTCGAGGTCGGCGCGGTCTCATTCTTGACCTCGTTCTATTCTGCAAAGCCAGACAAGGCCGACCACCCGCTGCTTCGCCGTTAGGCAAATCGGGCCGCCCTCGAGCGCTTAAACTTGAGGGGTGTTGTCGCTTGTGGTGCTTATTTCGGGCGGGGGATCTAACCTCCGTGCGCTGCTAGAAGCCGCCGACGACCCTCGAAATGGCCTGCGAATCCTGGCTGTCGGTTCAGACAACGCCTGCGATGGCCTGGCCCACGCAGAGCTCTTCGGAGTGCCGACCTTCGTAGTCAGCCCGCAGTCTTTCACCAGCCGCGAGGCCTGGGCCGAGATGCTGCTCGAGAACATCAACTTCTTCAAGCCAGACCTCACCGTGCTTGCCGGGTTCATGCGCATTCTGCCGCCGAACTTCGTGCGCGCGCTCACCCCGAAGCTGATCAACACGCACCCATCACTGCTTCCGGCGTTTCCGGGCGGCCACGCCGTGCGCGATGCTTTGGCTGCAGGTGCATCCGAGACGGGCGTGACCATTCACATCGTCGATGAGGGTGTCGACACCGGCCCGCAGATTGCGCAAGAGCGCGTTGCGATTCAGCCAGATGACAGCGAGCACGATCTGCACGAGCGCATCAAGACCGTCGAGCGCGCGCTGCTCGTCGATGTCGTCAAGCAAATTGGCGAACACAAGATTTCACTGAGCAACATCGCTCGGTTGCACCAATCAACCAACAAGGATGCACATGGCAGCGATTAACCCGCACTCACCGGCCGACTACCGACACTTTGATCGCGTGCAAATCAAGCGCGCACTGCTTTCGGTTTCAGACAAGACCGGTCTGATCGAGTTGGCCACCGCGCTGAACGCGCACGGTGTCGAACTGGTGTCGACCGGCTCGACCGCAAAGACGATTGCCGATGCGGGGATCCCGGTTATTGAGGTTTCGCAGGTGACCGGTTTTCCTGAGTCGCTCGATGGTCGCGTGAAGACTCTGCACCCAAAGATTCACGGCGGGCTTCTTGCAGACATGCGTTTGATCGCACACGAGCAGCAGTTGCGCGAACTCGAGATCGAGGCGTTCCAGCTTGTTGTTGTGAACCTGTATCCGTTTGTGCAGACCGTGCAGTCTGGCGCCAACGGCGATGCAGTTGTCGACCAGATTGACATCGGCGGCCCAGCGATGGTTCGCGCCAGCGCCAAGAACCACGCGAACGTTGCAATCGTTGTCGAGCCTGGCCGCTACGGCGAGGTCATCGCATCGCTCGAGCAGGGCGGCACCACGCTTTCCCAGCGCAAGGCCTTGGCCCTGGCGGCCTTCAGCCACACGGCCCGCTATGACTCGGCAGTTGCTGGCTGGCTGGCTGGCGAGCTAGATGCCGACTGGCGTCGCGCGGCCGACCAGAGCAATGACGGCGCAAGCAAGAACCCTGGCTTCCCTGCCAAGTTCTCGGCAGGTGGCGACCTCTCCAGCGTGCTGCGCTACGGAGAAAACTCACACCAGGCCGCCGCGATCTATCGCAACAACGCCAGCGAAGCCGTTGCCGGAATCGCACAGGCTCGTCTGCTCGGCGGCAAAGAGATGTCTTACAACAACTACGTCGATGCAGATGCCGCACTTCGCGCAGCATTCGACTTCACCGAGCCAGCCGTCGCGATTATCAAGCACGCTAATCCGTGTGGAATTGCAATCGGCGATGCAAACAGCAACGACCCGATTGCCGACGCTCACGCGAAGGCGCACCTCTGCGACCCGATGAGCGCATTCGGTGGAGTGATCGCGGCAAACCGTTTGGTAACCGTCGAGATGGCAAAGCAGATTTCGCCGATCTTCACTGAGGTCATCGTTGCACCTGGCTTTGAGCTTGAGGCGCTGCAGATTCTTTTGAAGAAGTCTGATTTGCGCATCCTTGAATTGCCAGCCGGATATGCACGCGAAGAGTATGAGGTCAAGCAGATCTCGGGTGGCTTGCTGGTTCAGCAGCCTGATGAGTTCAGTGGGTTCAACTCGAGCGGCTGGAAGCTCGTTGCTGGCAAGAACGCCGACCCAGAGACCATGCGCGATCTCGAGTTCGCGTGGCGTGCCTGCCGCGCGGTCAAGTCGAACGCAATCTTGCTCGCAAGTGGCGGCGCATCTGTCGGCGTGGGCATGGGTCAGGTCAACCGCGTTGATTCGTGCAAGCTCGCAATCGCTCGAGCCGAGTCGCGTTCGCGTGGTTCGGTTGCGGCTAGCGATGCATTCTTCCCATTCAAGGATGGCCTTGAGGTGCTGATCGAGGGCGGCGTAAAGGCCGTGGTTCAGCCTGGCGGATCCAAGCGAGACGCTGAGGTAATCGAGGCTGCGGAGCAAGCCGGCATCACCATGTATTTCACGGGTGAGCGCCACTTCTTCCATTAGTCTGTAGGGCTGGCCGGAATAAAACTCCCGCCAAGCAGTTAGGTAATGAAGTGAACAATCGCGGAACTGTGGCAACTCTGTTGCGCATTTTTCCCTACGCGAAAAGTGCCCTTCCTCGAGTAATCCTCGGCATTGTGGCCGCCCTAAGCACCCAGCTTCTGGCCCTGACTGTTCCTACCTTCCTGAGCGGCATCGTAAACAGCCTCAAGAGCAACCCTTCGGCTTCAGCCCTGATTCCGGGCGTTATCGCCGTGTTGGTTCTGGGCATCGGCGAAGCCACCTTCGTGCTGCTTCGCCGCTGGCTGGTCCTGACCCCTGGCACCCACGTTGAGGCCGGCCTTCGCCGCTCGCTCTATGCCAAGCTTCAAGACCTCGAGGTCGGCTTTCACGACAAGTGGCCAAGCGGTCAGTTGCTCAGTCGCGTCACCGGTGACCTCAGCCTGATTCGCCGCTGGCTTTCGTTCGGCCTCGTGCTGATGGTCTCGAATGTGATCACCATCGTTGTCGGCTTGGTCATCCTCTGTTCGTACCACTGGATTCTCGGCGCAATCTTCATCGTCACCTCGATTCCGATCTGGTTCAAGGGCTTCAAGTTCGAAACCGAATATCACCGAGTCGCTCGTCAGTCGCAAGACCAGGCCGGCGACTTGGCCACCTCGGTCGAAGAGGCAGTGCACGGCATCCGTGTTTTGAAGGCCTTCGGTCGCGGCAACTTCTTCGCAGACAAGTTCGCGCGAGATGCAAACACGCTGCGCAGCACCGAGCTCAAGAAGGCGCGCATGATCGCGAGCCTCTGGCTCTACCTGATCATGATTCCTGAAACCGCAGTCGGCGTTTCGATGCTGGTCGGCATCTATCTGGTTTCGCAAAACCAACTCACCATCGGTGGTCTCGTTGCATTCTTTGCAACCGCTCGCGTGCTGACCTGGCCGACCGAGTCAATCGGCTTCTTCATCTCGATGACCTTGGATGCCAAGACCGCGGTCGAGCGCTTCTTCGAAGTCATCGACACCAATGTCGACATCGCAGACCCAGAGAACCCGAAGCACATCGAAAACCCACAGGGGCGTTTGGTGTTCAAAGATGTTCACTTCAAATACGCGGATGCACCTGCAGAGCAGGATGACCTGCTCAAGGGCGTCGACCTCGAGATTCAGCCTGGTGAGTCAATTGCGCTGATCGGAATCACTGGTTGCGGCAAGACCACACTCACCGCGCTCACCACTCGTCTCTATGACGCAACCTCGGGCTCGATTGAGCTCGACGGGGTAGACGTGCGCGACCTGACCCGCGAAGAGCTGCGCTCACACATCGCCATGGCCTTCGAAGACGCCACCTTGTTTTCATCGAGCGTGCGCGACAACGTGCTGCTCGGCCGCCCAGACGCCAGCGAGGAAGACCTCAAGCAGGCCCTCGAGATTGCCCAGGCTCACTTCGTCTATGACCTGCCAGATGGCCTAGACACCAAGATTGGCGAGGAAGGCCTGAGCCTTTCGGGCGGTCAGCGCCAGCGCCTCGCCCTTGCCCGTGCAGTTGCGGCACGACCATCCGTGTTGGTTCTCGACGACCCACTGAGCGCGCTCGACGTCGACACCGAGGCCATGGTCGAAGACGCCCTGCGCACTGTGCTCAAGAGCACCACCGCGCTGATCGTCGCTCACCGCCCATCGACCGTGATGCTCGCCGACCGCGTTGCCCTCATGGAGGATGGCCGCATCACCGCGGTTGGCAAGCACAGCGAGCTGCTCGCCAAGAACGCGCACTACCGCCACGTCATTTCGAGCATCGAAGAGGAGGCGAATAACCGATGAGCATGCAGGGAGTAAACAACGAAGACAACGTTGATCTGAACAAGCAGCAGTCGCGCGAGGTTCGTCGCCGTTCGCTGCGACTGCTGTTCTCGCTCATCCGTGGCATTCGTCTTCGCTTGGTCGGTTCGTTCTTCATGGTTTTGGTTTCACAGGCGCTGCGCGTTGTCGGCCCAGGCCTCATCACCCTCGCGATCGACCGCGCGCTGCCGGATGCAATCAAGGGCGACATGAAGCTCGCCTGGCTGACTGCCGGTGCATACCTGATCTGTGCAATCGGCTCGGCCGCAACCACTTCGTTCTTCTTGGTCTATGCGCAGCGCACCAACCAGGCCGTGCTGTTCCAGTTGCGCGACCGTTTGTTCCGTCACACTCAGATGCTCTCGCTCGAGTTCCACGAGAAGTACACCTCGGGTCGCGTGATCTCGCGTCAGACCAACGACATCGACTCGATCAAAGAGCTGCTCGACACCGGTGGCAACGAAATGGTTGCCGGCATCATCTACATGATATTCACCGGCGTTGCGCTGGCATCGCTCGACCTGCAGTCGTTCCTGATTCTGCTGTTCGCATTCGTGCCGCTTGCCATCTTGACCCGCTGGTTCCAGAAGCAGACCAAGTTCTGGTACCGCAAGAGCCGCGTGTCATCGGCCAAGCTCATCGTGCACTTCGTCGAGACCATGACCGGCATCCGTGCGGTCAAGGCCTTCCGCAAGGAAAAGCGCAACCAGGATGAGTACAACCAGCTCGCCGAGGACTACCGCAGTATCAACGCCAAGGTGATCCAGATTTTCGGAATCTATGACCCGGGTTTGACCATGATCGGCAACATCACCGTGGCCGCAGTGCTGCTATTTGGCGGCATGCGAGCAATGCACGGCGACTTCTCGATTGGGCTTTTGACCGGCGCGATCCTTTACACGAAGCGCTTTTTCGACCCGATGGAAAACATCGCCCAGTTCTACAACGCCTACCAGTCGGCCAACTCGGGCCTAGAGAAGGTCTCGGGCGTGCTCGAAGAAGACCCGACCGTTCCTGAGCCAGCCCACCCAGAGGTGCTCGCCGCGCCTAAGGGTGCCCTCGACTTCGACAACGTGGAGTTCCACTACTCGAACGGCAAGACGATCTTGCCTGACTTCAATTTGCACATCCCGGCCGGTCAGACCATCGCGCTGGTTGGCACCACCGGCGCCGGCAAGTCGACCCTAGCCAAGCTGGTCTCGCGCTTCTATGACCCGAGTGCGGGAACCGTTGCGCTCGACGGCCACGACCTGCGCAACATCGCCAACGACGACCTACGTCGCGCCATCGTCATGGTCACCCAAGAGGCCTACCTGTTCGCCGGCACCATCAGCGACAACATCGCGCTCGGCAAGCCAGATGCAACCAGCGACGAAATCATTGCGGCGGCAAAGGCCGTTGGTGTGCACGACTTCATCATGACTTTGCCTGACGGCTACCAGACCGACGTCAACAAGCGCGGCGGTCGCGTGTCTGCCGGTCAGCGTCAGTTGATCTCGTTCGCCCGTGCGTTCATCGCAGACCCTGCAGTTCTCATCTTGGATGAAGCAACCGCGTCACTTGATATTCCAAGCGAGCGTTTGGTTCAACACGGATTGCAGACTCTGCTCAAGGGTCGAACCGCGATCATCATCGCTCACCGCTTGTCGACTGTTTCGATTGCCGACCGCGTGCTCGTGATGGAGCACGGTCAGATCATCGAAGACGATGCCCCTGCAAAGCTCATCGCAGGCACGGGCAAGTTCTCGAAGATGCACAAGGCCTGGCGCGAGTCGCTCGCTTAGTTCTTGCCGTTCACGTCAATCGCTAAAGCACTCCAAGCACCCAACTTCGCGTCGATGGTGCCATCCGAGTTCACAGTGATCTTGCCGCCACTGATTCGGTCGGTGTAAGTGCCTGCTGCTAGACCGGTCTGAATCTTGCCGCTGTATGCGGCGGTGCCGGTGTTGAACAGAATAAAGCCCTTGCTGCCGCGACCGAAGCCATAGGCATCCTTGTCTTGGAAGATGTTCGCGAACTTCGCGTTGCCAACCGAATTGTGGAAGGCGATCATGCCCACGATGCCGGCCCAGTTGTGCTGGCAGACCCAGTCGCCATCCTTGTAGCCGGTGTGGGTCGGGCCAGGGTTGGTCACGCAGGTGGCAGGCAGGTCATAGCCCTTCGGGTCGGTCAGTGGCCCGGCGTCGTTGTCGCTGAACGCATAGCTCGAGTACATCATCGGCTTGCCGTATGGCACGGCCAGCGTGAATGCCGAAGCCAGCAGATACTGCGGACCCCACT
>CAITNA010000223.1 GCA_903893675.1 uncultured Micrococcales bacterium | reverse complement strand
GGCTCAGGTCCGTCATAGCCGATGAGTTCAAGGCCTTGAACGGCAGGCTCAAGAATTGCGCGCAACTCGGCAACCTTGCCCTGGTTGTGCGTGGCTAAAACGAGTTTCATCTGCGGTGCATGCCGCGCTTAGGCGAGCGAAGCCTGCTGGATTTCGGTGAGGCGCCTGGTGCCGTGCAGTGCCAGGTCGAGAAGGCGGTTGAGTTCGTCGCGATCGAATGGCGCACCTTCTGCGGTGCCCTGCACCTCAACGAATGCGCCCTTGCCGGTGACGACCACGTTCATATCGGTCTCTGCGCGAACATCCTCGGTGTACTGCAAATCAAGCAGCGGAACGCCGTCGATGATGCCGACCGAAACCGCAGCGACCGAATCGCTAAGCGGCTGAGCCTTTGCCGGAATCAACTTCTTGCCACGAGCCCACTCGATGGCATCGTGAAGCGCGATGTATGCGCCGGTGATTGCAGCTGTGCGAGTGCCACCGTCGGCCTGCAGAACGTCGCAGTCAATCACGATGGTGTTTTCGCCGAGCTCTTTGATGTCGACGATTGCGCGAAGCGAGCGACCAATCAGTCGCGAGATCTCGTGGGTGCGGCCGCCGACCTTGCCCTTGATTGACTCGCGGTCGCTGCGGTCGTGAGTTGCGCGTGGCAACATCGCATACTCGGCGGTTACCCAACCCTCGCCGCTGCCAACCTTCCAACGCGGTACACCCGAGGTGAAAGATGCGGTGCAGAGAACGCGGGTCGAACCGAACGAGATCAGCGCCGAGCCTTCTGCGTGCTCGCTCCAGCCGCGCTCGATCTTGATTTCGCGAAGTTCATCTGCCTGGCGGCCATCGACACGGGTCATCGGTTTACCTTTTCTACGGTTGCTACTTCTGGGCCCAAGAAACGTCGGGCCAAAATTCCAAAACTCTTTTCGTCGCCGGTCGCCTGAAAGCGTAGAGTTGGCGACTGCGAGGATGCACGCAGCAGGTCATGTGCCACAAGCGTGCGATAGACATCCTTGGCGGTTTCTTCTGCGCTCGAGACGAGGGTGACGTCTTCGCCCATCACATAGCTCAGCGCACCGGTGAGCAGCGGGTAGTGCGTGCAGCCGAGCACCAGGGTGTCGACGCCAGCATCCTTGATTGGTCTCAGGTATTGCTCGGCAACCGTGAGCAGCTCGCTGCCGCTGGTGACCCCGCGCTCGACGTATTCGACGAACTCAGGGCAGGCAACGCTGGTGATCTGGAGGTCGACGGCAGCCGCAAAGGCATCGTCGTATGAACGAGAAGTGATGGTGGCGTTGGTGCCGATGACGCCGACTCGGTGATTGCGGGTTGCGGCAACCGCGCGACGAACGGCCGGCTGAATCACCTCAACCACCGGAATTCCACGACCCTCGGTGTAGCGCTCGCGTGCATCGCGAAGCACGGCTGCCGAAGCGGTGTTGCAGGCAATGACCAGAAGCTTGACGCCTTCATCGACTAAGCGATCCATCACGCCGAGCGCAAGTTCGCGAACCTCTGGGATGGTCTTGGTGCCATATGGGCTATTGGCGGTGTCGCCGAGATAAACGATCGATTCGTTTGGCAGCTGATCGATGATCGCTCTGGCAACGGTGAGGCCACCGACTCCTGAGTCGAAGATGCCAATCGGTGCGTCATTCACAGGGTCAGTTTAGCCCTAGGGCCTCTGCGGAGCCCTGTCGCTGGCGGCTCCGTTTTGGCTACTGCTCGCTGTCGTCGCCGCTTGGCATCTCGTCGTGAATCGCTTTGCACTCAGGGCAAACCGGAAACTTCTGCGGGTCGCGACTTGGCACCCAGACCTTGCCGCAAAGTGCGACCACCGGCGTTCCGAGAACAGCTGACTCGACGATCTTTTCCTTGCGCACATAGTGCGAGAAACGCTCGTGGTCACCCGGTTCGAGATTCTGAACTTTCTCTTCGACGATGGTCGCCGGTGAGAGCTGCTCGAGTTCGCCTACTTGATCGATGATGCGTCTCCTAGAGTGACCGAAACAACCTGGGATGCTCCGCTGCGAGTAATGGTCAACTGCACGGTCGCTCCCGCTGGTTGCTGTCGCACGGCTGCGAGCAACTCAGATGACGAGGTGATGTCGCGGTCGTTGAACTTGACGATGACGTCGCCCGCCTTGAGGCCGGCCTTCTCGGCAGCGCCGCCGGCCGTAACCGACTTAATCGTGGCGCCGGTGCTGAAGCCCGAGCCGTTTGTTGCAGAGTTTGCGTCATAGACCATCGCGCCTAGCAAGCCGTGGCTCGCGTGACCGGTCTTCATGATTTCCTGAGCGATGCGCTTTGCGGTGTTCGCAGGAATTGCGAAGCCGACCCCGATGCTGCCCGAAGCTGAGGTCGAGAACGAGTTGCTGCCCGCAGATGCAATTGCGCAGTTCACGCCAATGAGCTGACCCTGCGCATTGATCAACGCGCCACCCGAGTTGCCAGGGTTGATTGCGGCATCGGTCTGCAGCACATCCAAGTTGATGACGTTTGCGTTCGAGGTGGTGCCACCGTTGAACAACTGGAAACCGCCGCTGCCCGAGTTGCTGGTGACAGCCGATGACTGCACCTGAATGGTGCGGTTAAGTGCCGAGATGATTCCCTGGGTGACGGTGTTCGACAAGCCGAGCGGCGCACCGATTGCTGCAACAGGGTCGCCGACATTTACCTTGTCGCTGTCTGCGAAGGTGATTGGCGTGAAGTTGGTGCCTGCGTCGATCTTGATGACCGCGAGGTCGTTGGTGGTGTCGCTTCCGATCAGCTTGGCGTCGTAAACCTTGCCGTCGTAGGTCTTGACCTGAATGGCTCCGCTGCCGGTCGAGCCGTCGAGGGTGACCACGTGGTTGTTGGTGAGAATGTAGCCATCCTCGGTGAGGAATTCGCCAGAGCCGTTGCCGCTCGAAGAACTGCTGCTCACCGAGATGGTGACCACAGATGGCTCGGCGGTTGCGACGGCCGCAGTAACCCAGGTGACGTTCTTGGCGTTGTTCACAACGATTGGGCTCGGCGACTTGATGTAGTCATAGGCCAGAATGCCCACGCCAGCGCCGACTCCAGAGCAGAGCACTGCCCCGATGATGACTCCCGAGGTTCCGGTGATCAGATTCTTGCGAGCCAGGATGCGCTGCTTGAACGTTGGCTTAGGCCGCACCGGTTCGGTCACGGTGAAAAGAAATTGGTTGTTTGGTTCAATCACGATTGCCCTCTTCACTGCTCGATTGCCCCATTAGGAAAACAACCAAGCCTGAATAGTTTATGAAAGCGGGCTGGAAATCGGCTAACAGCGATAACTACTCGGATGAACCGCACAGGTTGCAGAAACCAGGTGCGGTCTGCCCCGCTGGGTTGCCGCGGGCGGAGCACTCGCGCTGAGGCTCACGTTTGCGGTGTCGGTGATGAGCCCCGCATAGCTGAACTGACTGGCAAGGTCGAAGCGGTAACTTGCAGAGTAGTCGACCTGCAGTTCAACGGAGTGAACACCAGAGGTTGAAAGCAGCGCGATTGCGACGGCTCCGTCGGCCACTGCCCTGCCATCGAGCAGCCAGCGTTGGGCAACCGGCACGAATCGCACCTGAGCCGGTGAACCGAGCAGGGTCGCTGAGCGCTCGTGACTTGCCGCGTTCGAAATGAGCGTGGCGCTCTGAGCAACCAGATAGTCGAGTTGCGCGACCACGATGCCAACCGGGTTTGGAGTGAACGCCGCCTGATCGCTGAGCAGCGTGGTGGTCGTTTTGATAACCGTGGTGGTCGTGGTCTTCTTGGTGGCAACAGGCGCAGGCGGCGGCGTCACAACGAGCTTGGTGCCCGAGCATCCGTGAAGAATGGCAAGCCCGAGCGCGTTAGTGGTCGAGACTGTTGCCGGGCAAACGTATGCAACCGGTTTGGGCAG
>CAITNA010000222.1 GCA_903893675.1 uncultured Micrococcales bacterium | reverse complement strand
GTAACCGCAATCGCAACCGTGGCGACCGCAACCGCGACCGCGGTGGCCAGGGACGCGACCGCAACCACGACCGCGACGAAGAGCCGGAGCTGTCACCGGACGAGGCCGTCATTCCAGTTGCGGGCATCCTAGACATTCTCGACAACTACGCATTCGTGCGCACCAGTGGCTACCTGCCTGGCCCGAACGACGTTTACGTTTCACTCGGTCAGGTCAAGAAGTATGGCCTGCGCAAGGGTGACGCAGTGGTCGGCGCGATCCGCCAGCCACGCGAAGGCGACAACCAGGGCCGTCAGAAGTTCAACGCCATCGTGCGCGTTGACTCGATCAACGGAACCAGCATCGAAGAGGCCGCAAAGCGCGTCGAATTCGGCAAGCTGACTCCGCTCTACCCACAGGACCGCCTGCGTCTCGAGACCGAGCAGAACAAGCTCAGCACTCGAATCATCGACTTGGTTTCGCCAATCGGTAAGGGCCAGCGTGGTCTTATCGTTTCGCCACCAAAGGCCGGTAAGACTCTGATTCTCCAGGCGATTGCAAACGCAATCACCACCAACAACCCAGAAGTTCACATGATGGTTGTTTTGGTTGACGAGCGCCCAGAAGAAGTTACCGACATGCAGCGCACCGTAAAGGGCGAGGTCATTGCCTCGACCTTCGACCGCCCAGCAGAAGACCACACCACCGTTGCCGAGTTGGCAATCGAGCGCGCAAAGCGTTTGGTTGAGCTCGGTCACGATGTTGTCGTGTTGCTCGACTCGATCACTCGCTTGGGTCGCGCATACAACCTGAGCGCGCCAGCATCTGGCCGCATCCTTTCGGGTGGTGTCGACTCGGCAGCCCTCTACCCACCAAAGCGTTTCTTTGGTGCGGCTCGAAACATTGAGAATGGCGGTTCGCTGACCATCCTGGCAACCGCTCTAGTTGAGACTGGTTCGAAGATGGACGAGATCATCTTTGAAGAGTTCAAGGGAACCGGAAACATGGAGCTTCGCCTGTCGCGTTCACTCGCAGACAAGCGCATCTTCCCAGCCGTCGACATCAACGCTTCGGGAACCCGTCGCGAAGAGATGCTCATGGGCCCAGACGAGACCAAGGTCACCTGGAAGCTCCGCCGCGCACTTGCCGGTCTCGAGCAGCAGCAGGCGGTCGAAATGGTTCTGTCGCGCCTCAAGGAAACCTCGAGCAACGTTGAGTTCTTGATGCAGGTTCAGAAGTCGATGCCAATGCCTTCGAGTTCAGACGGCGAGTAACTAATTGCTCGATTCAGTAAAGGGCCTTCTGGCCGAACACAAACAGCTTCAGGAGCAACTCTCTGACGCTGCGGTTCACCAGAACCCTGCTTTGGCCAAGAAGCTCAACCGGCGCTACGCCGAGTTGAACGCCATCGTCGCCGCCTACGACTCGGTGAATGCAATCACTGAAGACTTGGCAGCCGCGAAGGAGCTTGCCAAAGAAGACGAAGCCTTTGCTGCAGAGGTGCCTGGCACCGAAGAGAAGCTCACCGCCGCAACCGAAAAGTTGCGACGTTTGCTGATTCCTCGCGACCCAGATGATGGCCGTGACGTGATCATGGAAATCAAGGCCGGTGAAGGCGGTGCCGAGTCGGCGCTGTTCGCTGCCGACTTGCTTCGCATGTACATCCAGTACGCCAACTCAAAGGGTTGGAAGACCGAGATTCTCGACAAGAACGAGAGCGACCTCGGTGGCTACAAGGATGTTCAGATCGCAATCAAGTCGAACACCACCGACCCAGCCCAGGGTGTTTATGCGCATCTGAAGTATGAGGGTGGCGTGCACCGCGTTCAGCGCGTGCCGGTCACCGAGACTCAGGGCCGCATTCACACCTCGGCTGCCGGCGTGCTGGTGTTTCCTGAAGTTGACGAACCAGAAGAAGTCGAAATCGGCCCAAACGACATTCGCATCGATGTTTATCGTTCGAGTGGCCCTGGTGGTCAGTCGGTTAACACCACTGACTCTGCGGTTCGAATCACTCACTTGGCAACCGGCATCGTGGTTGCAATGCAGAACGAAAAATCGCAGCTGCAAAACCGCGAAGCCGCGATGCGTGTGCTTCGTGCGCGCTTGCTTGCCGCTCAGCAAGAGGCCATCGAGGCCGAGCAGTCAGCCGCCCGCAAGTCGCAGGTGAAGAGCGTCGACCGTTCAGAGCGAATTCGCACCTATAACTTCCCTGAGAACCGAATCGCAGATCACCGCACCGGTTACAAGTCATACAACCTCGACCAGGTCATGGATGGCGCACTCGAGCCTGTGGTTCAGTCGGCAATCCAGATGGACGAAGAGGCGCGTCTAGCCGCACTCGGTGGCGAGAAGTAATTGCTGCTTCGCGACTTGCTCGCAAAGTGGCTAGAGCGTTTTTCTCACGCCGAAATTGAATCTGCCGCCGCTGACAGCGAACTGCTCTATGCATACATCGCTGGCATGTCCCGCGGTGAGGTCCAGGCCGCAGCCCTAAGTGGGGCAGAAGTTTCCTCAGAGCAGCAAGCACAATACGAAGCACTTGCCCTTCGTCGCGAGCAGCGCGAACCGCTTCAGCACCTGACCGGCGCTGCACACTTTCGACACATCACTCTTGCCGTTGGCAAAGGTGTGTTCGTGCCGCGACCAGAAACCGAATTGCTCGCAGGCCTCGGCATCGACTTCTTGAATAGTCTCGATCAGTCGAGGCTAACCGCGTTCGATCTGTGCACCGGCTCTGGCGCAATCGCGCTGTCAATTGCCGATGAGGTGCCACAGGCCAAAGTCATCGGCATCGAGAAATCTGAAGACGCATACCGTTGGGCCGAACGAAACTTTGCAGACTTCGAAAATGCCGAACTGATTCTTGGCGACATCGCAGACGGCGCACCGGCATTCAACGGGCAGGTCGATGTCGTGCTTACCAATCCGCCTTACATCCCGGTTGGCATGGTGCCGATTTACCCAGAGGTCGCGCTGCATGATCCCGAGTTGGCGCTGTATGGCGGCGAGGATGGCCTCGATGTTGTACGCGTCGCCGAGCGCACCGCACGCGACTTGCTTCGCGAAGGTGGCTTTTTCGCGATTGAGCACGCAGACATCCAAGCTGCCGCAATCACTGAATTACTATTGGCGAGAGGCTGGCACAACGTCACCTCGCATCAAGACTTCAACGGCCGCGACCGCGTGGTCTCGGCAATTCGATAGGGGCAGCGATGGTGCGCATCTTCGACTGTGCGGTTGATACCGAACTGCTAAGTGGCATGCGCCTTGCCAAGCTCGCGGTTGGTCGCGAACAACTGATCGTGCTGCCGACCGACACCGTTTATGGCATCGCAGCCGATGCGTTCTCGCACAAGGCCGTCGCCAGTCTGCTTGCCACCAAGGGCCGCGACGAAAAGTCGCCACCGCCAGTTTTGATTCCAAACGTTTTCACCATGGATGCGCTCGCCACCGATATTCCTCAGGTGGCGCGTGAGCTCGCCAAGGCCTTCTGGCCAGGCGCGTTGACCATGATTCTGCGTGCACAGCCATCACTCGACTGGAACCTCGGCGAGACCCGAGGCACTGTTGCGCTGCGCATCCCAGATCACAAGATTGCTTTGGCGCTTCTCGAAGAGACCGGCCCGCTTGCTGTTTCGAGCGCGAACCTGACCGGCCAGCCTGCGGCAACCACCGCGGCACAGGCCGACGACTACTTCGGCGCAAAGGTAGAGGTCTATCTGAACGCAGGCACCTCGCCAAAGGGTGAGGCCTCTACCATTCTCGATCTGACCGGCATCAAAGAGACCTTCGTCGATGGCGAGGCAATTCTCGAGGGCAAGATTCGTGTTGTGCGACTTGGCG
>CAITNA010000221.1 GCA_903893675.1 uncultured Micrococcales bacterium | reverse complement strand
TGCCAAGTTGTTGAAGCTCAAAGAGATTCCGAAACCCGCAGACAGCGCCGATGCGCTTGCAATTGCGATCACAGCCGGATGGCGACCGAGCGCTGTGGTCGAGTCAAAGCCGATGACCAAAGCGCAAAAAGCCTGGGCCGAGGCCGAAGCGGCATCCAAGAAATCTCGGTAGCAGCGATTAACCTTTTGAGGTGATCGCATCGCTAACCGGAAAAGTGCAGGCTAAAGCCGCGCAGAGCATCGTGCTCGATGTTTCCGGTGTCGGCTATCTGGTAAGTGTCCCGGTGGCCTTGCTCGCAGCCGCAGAGGTTGGGCGGAGCCTCACGGTGCACACCGCGCTGATTGTTCGTGAAGACGCCTTTGCACTTTTCGGCTTCGCCTCGGCCGAGCAACTATCCCTTTTCGATTTGCTGCGCAGCGTGACCGGTGTTGGCCCAAAGCTTGCGCTTTCGATTCTCTCTTCTCTGGCTCCCGAGCGGATTGCCTCGGCTGTTGCTAATGAGGATGCCGACGCCTTCCAGAAGGTCAGTGGCGTTGGTGCCAAAACCGCCAAGCTCATTGCCGTGACACTCGCCGGCAAGTTGAAGGTGACACCTGGCGCTCACGACGACATTGAGCAGAGCATCCTAGAAAGCTTGAAGGGCCTGGGCTGGCACGAGAAGTCAGCCGCCGCCGCAATCAAGACTGCTCGCACGGCAAGCCCGAACGCCGATGTCGCAACCATCGTTCGCGCCGCGTTGATTGAACTTGGCAAGAGCTAATGTCTGACCTAACCGATCCCGGGCTTGAATCGAGCGAACTGGCCTTTGAGGCTTCGCTTCGCCCGCAGAATCTTGAGGAGTTCGTCGGTCAAGAAACTGTGCGCAAGCAGATTTCACTAATCATCGAAGCCGCGCGCATTCAATCGCGGAACCCAGACCACATTCTCTTGGCTGGCCCGCCTGGGCTCGGCAAGACCACGTTGGCCATGATTATCGCCAACGAGACCGGCGCGAACCTGCGGCTCACCTCGGGCCCAGCCATCCAGCACGCCGGCGACCTTGCTGCCGTGCTCTCATCGCTGCAACCTGGCGAAGTTCTTTTTATCGACGAGATTCACCGCATGGCCCGCACCGCCGAAGAAATGCTCT
Organism: uncultured Micrococcales bacterium; assembly: GCA_903893675.1. GTDB lineage: Bacteria > Actinomycetota > Actinomycetes > Actinomycetales > Microbacteriaceae > Rhodoluna. The sequence continues at coordinate 726 of CAITNA010000221.1, read as the reverse complement.
ACCTGGCGATGGAAGATTTCCGCATCGACATCATGGTCGGCAAGGGCCCAGGGGCAACTAGTGTTCCGCTTGAATTGGCTCCGTTCACTCTGGTAGGGGCTACGACCCGCTCCGGCATGTTGGCCAGCCCGCTACGCGACCGATTCGGCTTCACGGCCAACCTCGAGTTCTACTCGGATGCCGAACTGGCCGAAGTGATCAGCCGAACCGCCGGCCGCCTAAACGTCGAAATCCAGCGCCCAGCCGTAGAGGCGATCGCACTGCGCAGCCGCGGCACACCCCGCATTGCAAACCGCCTGTTGCGCAGAGTCCGAGACTTCGGGCTGGTTGAGGGTTCTGGTTCGATTGGCGAGCACACGGCCATCCAAGGTTTGAATCTGTTCGAGGTCGATGCCCTTGGCCTAGACCGCCTAGATCGCGAGGTTTTGAGGGTGCTCTGCCAGCAATACGCCGGCAGGGCGGTCGGCATCTCAACTATCGCCGTCTCAGTGGGCGAGGAGCCCGACACCATCGAGGCCGTAGTCGAGCCGTTTTTGGTTAGGGCGGGGCTGGTTATCAGAACCCCGAAGGGGCGCGAGGCCACGGCTAAGGCATACCAGCACCTGGGGCTAGCCTCGCCTGCCCAGTCGGCAAGCCTGTTTGACCTATGATTGTCTAGGTGCGCCCAAGGCGCATTTTTTTCGAACGAAAGTCGGTCACCCGTGGCTTCAAACATCTTCCTCTTCG
>CAITNA010000220.1 GCA_903893675.1 uncultured Micrococcales bacterium | reverse complement strand
CGCACCGGTCGCGCTGGTCGCACCGGCATCGCAGTGACCTTCATCGACTGGGAAGACATGACTCGCTGGAAGCACATCAACGATGCGCTTCAGTTGAACGTGCCGGACCCTGTTGAGACCTACTCTTCGAGCGCTCACCTTTTCACCGACCTGAACATTCCGGCCGGAACCAAGGGCCGCATTCCAGGCAGCAAGCCACGACCAAAGCCTGAGGGCGAAGCTGCGGGCAACCGCGGTGGCGGTCGTTCGGGCGGCCGCCCAGGCGGCAATTCGCGCGGTGGCTCAAGCCGTGGCGGTTCGAACTCGAACTCGGGTGAAAGGAAGTCTTCGACCGAGCAGCCACGCGCTCCTCGTCAGAACTCAGATCGTCAGCGCAGCCGCACACGCCGCAGCAGCGACAGCTAAAACCCAATAACCCAGACCCCGGTCATTAGGTGACACTGATTCGTCATCATCTTGTTGCTGGTATTGTTTTACGATAGTATCGATTATCAATACAAACGAAGAATTCTGTTGGGGATAAAAATGCGTCGTATTCGAATAACTGCAAACGTTGCGATTTCAGGTTGCCTTGCACTCATAGCTTTCGGGCTCTTACTTGAAGTAGCTGCCATCCCAAGTGTCAGCAGTTCCCTCACCTCCACTTATAAGGAATACAAGGGGCAGCTAGTCACAATCCAGGCCATCCTTACCGCCTTAGTTGGACTTGGCCAGATCACCCTGGCCCTGATTGCACTACTGCTGAACCGAGTCAAAAATCGCAAACTTTTGGAGCCTTCGTCGTCAAGATTCACCTATCTACTTGCTCTCGCGTTCATGCTCGTTGCCGCAACGCTCGCCGGCCTGACTCAATGGCTCATCTCGAGAAACACCTTGCCCCCTTACCTTTCAATTTTCCTGATCGCATCGATTTTGACTTGCGTAATTGGATCACTTGTAACAATTGCCCTTACTGAAGTTCTCAAGGAAGCTACAAGTGCTCGCCAAGAGTTAGAAAGTGTCATCTAATGCCAGTTGTCGTGGACTTCGAAAAATACAGAAGTGCGAAAAACTTAACCGTTGCACAATTGGCAGACGAAATCGGTATTACTCAGGCGAACCTCTTTGTCCTTAAGAGCAATCGAGGAAGAGCGATTAGGTTCTCAACTCTTGAGGCACTTTGCAAAGTTCTCGAATGTCAGCCGGGTGACATTATCAAATATGAGCCTGACGTTGAGTGACTTTCTAAAAACCGCCCGACGGTCAGCCCAAACTAATAACTAGAGATAGGCCTGCGTGCCCGTCGCCTGAGCGATGATTCGCTCGAGCATTTCGAGGGTCGTTGTGTTTTCGCCAAGCACGTTGTGCTTGCGGTCTCCGTGATAGTCACTCGAGCCGGTCAAAATCAGGTCGTGCAGCTTCGCCAAATCGATGAGCCACTTGCGAGCGTGCTCTGGCACATCGCGGTGAAACACCTCGAAGCCGGCAAGCCCAGCCTCAATCATCATTTCGAAATGACGCTGGGGCATCAGCTGCCCGGGCTGAGGGCCTTTGCCGCGAGCCATCGGGTGCGCGATGATCGGCACGCCACCTGCACAACGAATCATGGCAATCGCATCCAAGGTTTCTGGCACATGCTCGTTCGGAACGTAATAGCGCAATTCGCCCTCGCCCCAGAGTTTCTCGAAAACCTCGTCAGTGTGTTTGAAGTGACCGCGAGCAACAAGTGCCGCCGCCACGGATGGCCGTCCCCAGGTTCCGCCTTCGGTGAGCTGACCGAGAACGTCTTCCCAGTCGAGTGCGTAGTCGGCTGCAATCAAATCAAAAACCTCGCGCAGGCGATCTTCACGAGTCGACTTTGAGCCGCCGAGTTCGGCAACCAGCTCGGCGTTGTTTGGGTCTGGCAGATAGGCAAGCATGTGCACGCCGAACGAGCGGTTCACGTTTACTCGTGCTCGGGTGGTCACCTCGATGCCAGGCACGAAGCCCATGCCGAGTTCGGCGGACGCCTTGCGCGCTTCATCCCAGCCGAGGGTGTTGTCGTGGTCGGTCAGGGCCAAAACATCGACGCCTTGAGCCTTCGCCTCAGCGAAAACCTTGGAGACCGGGTCGGCGCCATCGCTCCACGTGCTGTGCGCGTGCAAGTCGATCTTCATGGCGGCCCCTCTTTCAAGCAAAGGGTATCAAGGCCGACCGACGTGCGAACTGCGAGCGATTTATGAGAGAGTAAATCCATGAGCAAAGACGCAAAGAAGCTAGCCAGCCGCAACCAAAACCGCAGCCGCACTCCTCACTCGAAGCAGTTCCTGAAGTACATCGGATCGAACTGGGCAGAGACCCCAGAGAAGCTGCCGAAGGCTGACGCAGTTGCTCCATTCGCCGCCAAGCGTCGCGCTGCAGTAGCCAAGGCTTTCAAGGGCAAGGTGCTCGTCTTCGAGGCAGGCGCATCCAAGACCCGCTCTAACGACACCGAATACCGCTACCGCCCGCACACCGCGTTCGCTCACCTCACTGGTTGGGGTTCGGCAACCGTCGCAGGTTCGGTTCTGGTCATCGACGCACGCAAGGGCGTCAAGGCCACTCTCTACTTCCGCCCTACCGCGGGCCACGACACCGATGAGTTCTTCGCGAACCCTGCCATCGGTGAATTCTGGGTTGGCAAGCGCCCAAGCCTCAAGCAGGTAAGTGCGCTGCTCGACATCAAGACCGCAGACATCAAGAAGCTCGATGACTTCCTCAAGGATGTTGGCAAGAAGCACACGCTCAACATCTCGGATGCCTCACTCGCCGAATTCGTCAGCGAACTTCGTTTGGTTAAAGACGAATACGAGATCAAACAGATGCGCGCAGCAGTTGCTGCAAGCGTGAAGGGTTTCGAGGCAGTGGTTCGCAACCTCGATGCAGCTGTGAAGCATCCTCGTGGTGAGCGCATCGTCGAGGGTGCGTTCTTCGCAGAGGCTCGCGCCAACGGCAACGACCTGGGCTATGAGACCATCGCTGCTGCCGGCGAGCACGCCTGCACCCTGCACTGGATCATCAACGACGGCAAGGTCAACAAGGGCGACCTGCTGCTGCTCGACGCCGGTGTCGAGGTCGACTCTTTCTACACCGCAGACGTCACTCGCACCCTGCCTATCGACGGCAAGTTCACCGAGACTCAGCGCATGATTTATGAGGCAGTTCGCGAAGCCGCCGATGCGGCATTTGCGATTGCAAAGCCCGGTGTGAAGTTCCGCGAGATTCACAATGCCGCGATGCAGGTCATCGCGCGCAAGACCGCAGAGTGGGGTCTGCTGCCAGTTAGCGCTGAAGAGTCACTGCTGCCAGACAACCAGTACCACCGCCGCTACATGGTTCACGGCACCAGCCACCACCTTGGCTTGGATGTTCACGACTGCGCTCAGGCGCGACGCGAGATGTACATCGACGCAGAGCTCAAGCCGGGAATGATCTT
>CAITNA010000219.1 GCA_903893675.1 uncultured Micrococcales bacterium | reverse complement strand
TGGGGCGCGCAGGGCAACTGGGCCGCCTGGGATAAAGACGACAAGGTCGCAAGTTTCATTGCCTCACGCGCTGGTGCCGAAAAACGCCGCAGCTGGCTGGTCAACGAGGGTGGCGGCATCCACGTGAATGGAGCCGGAACCGTGTTGCTCACCGAGACGGTTCAGCTTGGCGCCGGCCGCAACCCTGGCAAGACCAAGGCAGAGGTCGAGGCCGAACTGCACGCACAGCTGGGCACCAGCAAGGCCGTCTGGATCAAGCGCGGCCTGACCCGTGACTATGAAGACTTCGGCACCCAGGGCCACATCGACATCGTGGCCTGCTTCGTCAACGAAGACACGGTTCTGTTCCACGACCAAACCAACCCCGAGCATCCTGATTTCGAAGTCAGCAAAGAGGTAAAGGCCACTCTCGAGGCCGCCGGCCTGAAGTCCATTGCCCTGCCGGCGCCGAACGTGCTTCGCGACGAACACGACTGGGTCGACTATTCATATGTGAATCACTACCTGGTCAACGGCGGCGTGATTCTGTGTGGCTTCGACGACGAGCGCGATGCAGAGGCGGCCGCGATTCTGAAATCTTGCTACCCCGAACGCGAAGTAATCTTGGTCGGGGCCAGAGCGCTATTTGCTCGCGGCGGCGGCATTCACTGCATCACCCAGCAACAACCAAAGTAACCAACGAGCGAAAAGAAAAATGTCACAGCAGACCGTTCTTTACAACATCCATGCCGAGTTGTCGGCGAGCTTCACTGACTTCGGCGGATGGGAGATGCCGGTTCGTTACGGCAGCGACCTCGAAGAGCACGCAGCCGTTCGAAATGCCGCGGGCATCTTCGACATCTCGCACATGGCTGAGATTTTCGTAAGCGGCGATGACGCAGCTGCCTTCCTCGACCACGCACTTGTCGGTCTCGCATCAGAGATTGCTGTTGGCCGCGCCAAGTATTCGATGATTTGCAACCACGATGGCGGCGTCATTGACGACCTGATCGTCTATCGCCTCGGCGAACACCACTACCTAGTCGTTGCCAACGCCGGCAACCGCCACCCTGTCGTGCACGCACTGAGCGATCGTCGTGAGCAGTTTGCGGTTGAGATCAAAGACGCAAGCGATGAGTGGGCACTGATCGCTGTTCAGGGGCCAAAGACAGCCGGCATTCTGCAGGGACTGACCGACACCGATCTGACTCCGCTCAAGTACTACTCGATCGCTGCGGCGACTCTTGCAGACGCCAGCGTCTACCTCTGCCGCACCGGCTACACCGGCGAAGACGGCTTCGAGGTTCTGGTTGGCGTCGAGCACGCCGAGGCAACCTTCAACGCGATTCTTGCGGCCGGCCGCCCAGAGGGCCTGGTGCCATGTGGCCTTGCCTGCCGCGACACCCTGCGCCTCGAGGCCGGCATGCCGCTCTATGGCCACGAGCTCGGCGAAGACATCACGCCTTACGAGGCTGGCCTCGGCAAGGTCGTGCGCCTGACCAGCCGAGGCTTTGTGGGCGAGGATGCCCTGACCAAGCTGGCCGAGCATCCGATTGACCGCTTTTGGAGTGCCGGCACTCTCATCCTCGAGCGAGTACGCGGCGTAATTTTTGTAACCGAGCAGCGCGG
>CAITNA010000218.1 GCA_903893675.1 uncultured Micrococcales bacterium | reverse complement strand
GTCGAGGATCTCGTTCATCAGACGGTCGGTCATGGTCTTCTCGCGACGGAGCTTTGCATACTGAACCAACCAACGCATTGCGAGGGTGTTGGCGCGGTGTGCCTTAACTTCGACTGGAACCTGGTAGGTCGAGCCACCAACGCGGCGCGAACGAACCTCAACGGTTGGACGCACGTTGTCGAGAGCCTTCTTCAGGATTACAACTGCTTCGGTGCCCGACTTCTCGGTTGCACCTGAAAGTGCACCGTAAACGATCGACTCTGCGATCGACTTCTTGCCGTCGAGAAGAATCTTGTTTACGAGCTGCGATACAACTGGCGAACCGTAGATCGGGTCGGCAACAACTGGACGCTTGCTAACTGGGCCTTTACGTGGCATTTAGATTACTTACCCTTCTTTGCGCCGTACTGGCTGCGAGCTTGCTTGCGGTTCTTCACTGCCTGAGTGTCGAGTGCACCGCGAACGATCTTGTAGCGAACACCTGGGAGGTCCTTAACACGGCCACCGCGAACGAGCACCATTGAGTGCTCCTGCAGGTTGTGTCCTTCGCCCGGGATGTAGGCGGTGACTTCGATGCCGTTGCTGAGCTTCACACGTGCAACCTTGCGAAGTGCCGAGTTCGGCTTCTTCGGGGTGGTGGTGTAAACACGGGTGCAAACGCCGCGACGCTGTGGCGACTGCTTAAGAGCAGGCGACTTAGTCTTAGACGGCTTCTCGCTGCGACCCTTGCGGACCAACTGATTGATTGTTGGCACTACTTCTCCTTGTTTAATCGGCCGAGTTAATTCGACCGAAAATCGGTTTTTGTTTTCAGGCGAGCGTGAGCTCTGCCTAAAGTTTCTTCTCTGAGCCCACCGGAGCTTCATCACAGCTGTCTGGGGGCAAAGCGGGCTCTAAAGCACGCTCCGTCAAGACTAGCCTGATTGTCTCCGGTGGGTCAAATAGGAATTCGGGGTTACTTGCCCTCTTCGCCCGAGTAGTCCTCGAGGCTGGTGAAGGCTAGATCGGCGGCAGCAAAGCTGTCATCCGAGTAGTCGAGGGTCTGCTCGCCTGCGGTAGTTGCCCAAATGTGGTTCGGGTAACGCTCGTTCTTGGCAGCCTCGGTAGGCACGGCGTCGACGCCGCGGTAGCCGGCAAGGCCAGTTCCCGCTGGAATCAGCTTTCCGATGATCACGTTCTCCTTGAGGCCCTCGAGCTTGTCCTGGCGGCGGTCAAGCGCAGCCTGGGTCAAGACACGGGTGGTCTCCTGGAACGATGCGGCCGACAACCACGACTCGGCAGCGAGCGAAGCACGGGTCATACCCATTACCTCGTCACGAGCCTTCGCGGTCTTCTTGCCTGCATCACGAGCCTCAACGTTGCGACGCTGGTAGGTGCGACGGTCAACGGTCTCACCAGGCATGAACTCGGTCTCGCCTGAGTCGACGATGGTGACCTTGCTCAGCATCTGGCGAACGATTACCTCAAGGTGCTTGTCGTGGAGTGCCACGTCCTGCGCCTTGTAGATCGCCTGAACACCGTTGATGATTTCCTTGGCAGCGTCGTTTACCGACTTGGTTGCGAGCACTTCCTGAGGAATTGGAGTTCCATCCTTGATGAAGTCGCCACGCTCTACCTCAACGCCATCGTCAACCAGCAACTCTGCAAGAGTGTCGACGGTAACGATTGGCAGCTCAGGGTCGAGCTTCTTGAAGGTCTTCGAAGCAGTACGCGAGAAGGTGTAGTTCTTCGCGATTTCCTTCGCCTCGTTCAATGCGGCTTCGCTGGTAGGGATGATGCGAACTTCGAACTTCTTCGCACCCGACTTGGTTGCAACCTCACGGATGTCAACCTTGCCTGGCCAGAACGCGATAACTGCAACCTTGTCCTTCTGGCTCATACCAATGCGCGCCTCGAGGAGGTCGGTTACACCGGTAAGACCCTGGGTGATGTCGTAGTTAATGGTTCGCTCGGCACGAGTCTCTTTACCACCAGAACGAGTCTTGATGACTTCCTTCTTGGTCTTGTCAGAGGCACCACCGGTGTGGAAGGTACGCATGGTCAGCTGAGTTCCTGGCTCACCGATCGACTGAGCTGCGATGATGCCAACGGCCTCACCCAACTCAACCGCGTTACCGGTTGCTAGCGATACGCCGTAGCACTTTGCACACAGACCCTGGTCTGCCTGGCAAGTGAGAACGGTGCGAACCTTCACTGACTCGACGTCGTGCTTCTTGATCAGAGCAATGACCTCGAGGTTGATGGTGTCGCCAGCCTTGGCAATTACCGACTTACCGTCAGCGATGTCTTCGGCAAGGGTGCGGTGCAGGATGCTGAGCTCGAGAGCTGAGTCGTCCCATACCTTGTTGCCTTCGTCATCGGTTGACTTGGTCGACTTGGTGATGCCACGAGTGGTCTCACAGTCTTCGATGCGGATGATGACATCCTGTGCAACGTCGACAAGACGACGGGTCAAGTAACCAGCGGCCGCAGTCTTCATAGCGGTGTCGGCGTTACCCTTACGAGCACCGGTCGCGTTAACGAAGTACTCGTTAGCGGTAAGACCGAGCAGGTAGTTGCCCTTCACCGGCATAGCTGCGAACTCACCAGATGACTTGGTCACCGGTCCACGCATACCCATGATCGAACGGATCTGAATCCAGTTTCCACGAGCCTTCGAGGTAACCATCTTGTAGATGGCGTTCGACTTAGGCATCGACTCCTGGAGCAGCTTCTCGATTTCACGGGTGTAGCCGTTCCAAAGTTCACCGAGGGCGTCAACACGCTCCGACTCAGAAATACCACCGAGGTCGTACTTCTCCTGAATCTTGGTGTGCTCCTTCTCACCCTTTTCGATGAGGGTTGCACGAGCCTTGTCGAACTGACCAGCCTCGTCGAAGTTCACATCGGCGATTGCCATGGTTACGCCCGAGCGAGTTGCCCAGTAGAAACCGGCATCCTTTACGCGGTCGAGAGTCTGTGCAACCTCAACGCGGTCGAAGGCACGAACGAGGTCGGTGATGATCGACTCGATTTCCTTCTTGCCGACCTGCTTCTCCTGGTATGCGTAGCCAGCAGGCAGAGCCTGGTTGAACAACGCACGACCGAGAGTGGTGTCGCGAACTTCGCCTTCGATGCGAATCTTGATCTTCGCGCGGATGTCGAGACCGAGCACGACATCCTTGCCCTTTGCATCCTTGACGGTTGCGTGTGGCTGGTCGAGAGCGAGCAGTGCTTCGCCGATCGAACCGAATGCGAGACCTTCGCCAACTGCACCAGGAAGCTCTTCGGTCAAGTGGTACAGGCCGATGATCATGTCCTGGGTAGGAATAGCAACAGGACGACCATCCGAAGGCTTGAGGATGTTGTTAGAAGCAAGCATCAAGATGCGAGCCTCGGCCTGAGCCTCTACCGACAGCGGCAGGTGAACTGCCATCTGGTCACCATCGAAGTCTGCGTTGAATGCAGTACAAACCAGCGGGTGAAGCTGGATTGCCTTGCCTTCAACAAGCAGTGGCTCGAAGGCCTGGATGCCTAGACGGTGCAGGGTTGGTGCACGGTTCAGAAGCACTGGACGCTCGCGAATTACTTCTTCGAGAACATCCCAGACCTCTGGGTGCGTGCGCTCAACCTTGCGCTTTGCGCTCTTGATGTTCTGAGCAAGGCCCAGGTCAACGAGGCGCTTCATAACGAATGGCTTGAAGAGCTCGAGGGCCATCAGCTTTGGAAGACCGCACTGGTGCAGCTTCAGCTGAGGACCGACGACGATAACCGAACGACCCGAGTAGTCAACGCGCTTACCGAGGAGGTTCTGACGGAAACGACCCTGCTTACCCTTCAACAGGTCAGACAGCGACTTGAGCGGACGGTTACCGGTTCCGGTAACTGCGCGGCCACGGCGACCGTTGTCGAACAGTGCGTCGACGGCCTCCTGAAGCATGCGCTTCTCGTTGTTCAAGATGGTCTTTGGAACCGCACCGAGGTCGACGAATCGCTTCAAACGGTTGTTGCGGTTGATCACACGACGGTAAAGGTCGTTGAGGTCAGAGGTTGCGAAACGACCACCGTCGAGCTGAACCATCGGACGAATCTCTGGTGGCAGCACTGGCAGCACGTCGAGAACCATCGAGGTTGGCTTGGTGCCCGATGCGAGGAACGAGTTAACAACCTTCAGGCGCTTGATTGCCTGAGTCTGCTTCGAACCCTTCGAGGTCGCAATGACTTCCTTCAGCTCGTCAGCAGTCTTCTTCAAGTCAAAGTCTGCAAGCGAACGCTGGATGGCCTCTGCACCAATCGAGGTCTCGATGATGTCGCCATACCAGTAGTCGAAGTAGTCGAAGATTGCGTCGTTAGCAAGTGGCTTGCCAACTTCTGCCTGGATGTACATGCGCCAAGCGAGCTGTTCCTTCTGCAAGTTTGCAGTGCGCTCGAGGCGTGCATACTCGCGAACGATCTTGTCGGTCTTCTTCTTGAATTCCGACATGAGCTTCTTGATCTCACGCTCGACTGCAACTTCGCGAACTACTGGAGCTGCGTCGTCTGCGTCGTCGATTGCACCCTTCTTGTCGAGGAACGATGCTGGGCTCTTGAGCTCTGCGTCGATCAACTTCTCGAGTGACTTGTGGAACTGCTTGTCGATCCAGAGTGGGGCTTCCCACATCTTGTTCGAAATCTGCAGCTTGAGGCCGTGAGCTTCGAGAGCTTCAATCTCTTCGCCAGCGGCGTCCTTCATCTCGGCGAAACGCTCGTCGACGAGGGTGCGCATGCGCGAGACATACTCGGCCTTGTGCATTGGGTCGGCCTTCTCAACCG
>CAITNA010000217.1 GCA_903893675.1 uncultured Micrococcales bacterium | reverse complement strand
TCTGCTTGCAGACCAGCCGCCGGCAGCCATCGACCTCGACTACATCGAGAACCACTTCGCCGAGATCTGCCGCGCTCAAGCAACCTTTGGCGTCGAGGGGTCACACGTGATTGCTCGCCGGCAGGCGGCATCGGTGGTGATTGAAGAATCTAGAACCAGGCCACTGCTCGCCCAGGCACTCAAGGCCAGTGGCGTTGGCACCGTGCTCGACGAAAAGGCGAAGGTCACGGCGCTTATGTCTGCCGAGGTTGCAATCACCATCGACCACTCTGCGCACAAACCGCGCAACCACCGCCGCTGGCTTGCGCTTGGCGTGCCACAGGTTGCAATTCTGTTCGACCAGAGCGGGGTGCAGATATCACCGCTGATTGAAGTTGGCAAGACGCCGTGCCTGACCTGCCTGCAGATGTCGCGCGACGCGACGCAGATTGCAATTGATTCGCAACTGCTATTCAGCGCGCAACGTTTCGACGATTCAGTGAGCGAGCACTTCGCTGTTGCAATTGCAACCCAGACGGCACTTCGTCGCATCGATCGGTCTGCAGACTTTGCGCTTGCCGAGTTTCATCGCACTGGCTATCGGCTCGATTCGGCAAGCGGCACTATTCACGAATTGCACTGGAACTTTGCCGAGGGTTGTCTTTGCCATCGGCAGGCGGGGTTAGCTAACGAATGACAAGAATCTCGATGGGCGGCGTTCGCGCGCGCCTTGTGCATCGCGCTTGGCGTGCGAAATGGTTAGACGCTTTTTCGCGCGGGTGACCGCGACATAGAAAAGACGTCGCTCTTCTGCAACATCAGCCTCGGTGGTCGAATAGCCAATCGGCAGATACCCCTCGACTGCACCGAGAAGATAAACCACAGACCACTCAAGCCCCTTAGCCGCATGGATGGTCGACAGAGTCACCGAGGCAGTCAACGGTTCGTGCTGCGACCTCTTGCGCTCGTCGAGTTCTGCTGCGAACTGGGCAATCGTTGTGCCCTCGGGCAACTCTTCGACTATGGCGAGCAGCGCAGTCAACGAGTCGTTTCGATCGCGCTCTGGGCCGGCGTGGTCTGGCTGGCGTGGGCTCCAGCCAAGGCTGCGGCAGACATCCGAGACGATTTCAAACAGCTGCTTGCCAGGGTGCCCGCCGGTTGCGGCCTCGGCGCGAATTGCGGTCATCGCCCGCTGAATCTCTGGGCGGTTGAAGAAGCGCTCGCCACCGCGAAGCTGATAGGCCACCTGCTTGTCTGCCAGCGCTGCTTCGAGAGTCTCCGACTGGCCATTCACTCGGTAGAGAACTGCGATTTCGCTCGGTTTGATTCCGGCGCGCTGGTCGGCTGCGATTGCATCGGCGATCCAGGCAGCCTCATCCTGGTTGGTTTCAAACTGACGAACGTCGACCGGCTGGCCGTGTTCTCCAACCGCGGTCAATGGCTCGATCAGGCTGCCGTCGCGAACCACCTTGTTGGCAACCTCAACGATGCTCTTCGTGCTGCGGTAGTTGGTGGTGAGCTGCAAAATCTTGGCGCCTTCATAGCGCGAATCGAAGTGGCGCAAGAAGTCGCTGGTCGCTCCGGTGAAAGAGTAAATGGTTTGGTTCGGGTCGCCGACGACGCAGATGTCATCGCGATCGCCCAACCAGACGTCAAGAAGGGCGTGTTGCAGCGGCGAGATGTCTTGATACTCATCGACGGTGAAGAAACGGTATTGCTGCTGCACGTGGTCGAGCGCCATCGGCTCGGCGCGCAACATGCCAATGGTCAGCAGCAGGACGTCTTCCCAGTCGAGTCGCTGCGCGCGAATCTTGTAGTCTTCATAAGCCTCTTGCAGCGCAATGTGTTGATCGAGCGAAAGCCCTGCCACCACAGGTCGGGTCGCACCGCGTTCGCGATACTGCTCGAGGCTCAACATGGAATATTTGCGCCACTCGATTTCAGATGCGACTTCTTTCAACGCAACCTGGTCGAGGTGAATGCCAAGTCGCTTGCCGGCATCGGCAATAACGCGCAACTTCGAGTCGAGCACAGCAGGGGCTGGCACGCCTGCATACTGCGGCCAGAAATATTCCAGCTGCGAGAGCGCCGCGGCGTGAAAGGTCTTCACCTGAACACCCGCTGCCCCGAGGTCGCGAAGGCGCTGGCGCAGCTCACCGGCCGCGCGGTTCGTGTAGGTCAGGGCAAGCACGCGGCTTGCCGTGTAATAACCGCGGGCAATGCCATATGCGATGCGATGCGTGATGGTGCGGGTCTTTCCGCTGCCTGCTCCAGCCAGGATGCAGGTCGGCCCAATCAGGCTCTCTGCCGCCGCGCGTTGCTCTTCGTCGAGTTTCTCGAGCAGGTCTTCGGCAGCCGGAAGCTGGTTCATCGTGGCCCCGGCGCGGCGTCGCTCTTGCTGCTCAGCGGTGCGCCATACCAGTGCTCGATCATCGCGCGCGAAATGGTGCTCTTGCCAGGCAACAACAACTCGGATGCCTCTGCCGCAATTTTCTCGCGCGAGAACCAGCGCAACTTTTCGATTTCGAGGCCATCTGGTTGCAAGTTCTGCTCACCGCGAGCGCGTGCGGTGAATCCGACCATAAGCGAGAACGGGTATGGCCACGGCTGTGAACCGATGAACTCGATGTCGGTGACTTTCACTCCGGCCTCTTCGAGCATCTCGCGCTCGACTGCCGCATGCAAAGTTTCGCCGGCGTCAACGAAGCCCGCCAGAATCGACCAGCGGTTGTCTTCCCAGGTGCCCTGCGAGCCGAGCAAGATGCGATCTTGATCGTCAACGATTGCCACGATGATTGCTGGGTCGTTTCGCGGAAAAACTTCGCGCTTGCACGCCGGGCAGGTGCGCGACCAGCCGGCTTGAGTCACTTCACTCGCAGCACCGCAGTTCGCACAGAAACTGTGAGCCCTGTGCCAGTTCACGAGTGCGAGAGCCTGAGCGACCAAACCGGCATCGCGGTCAGAGAGGCCGAAGCCGCTTCGACGAAGGGTCAGCCAATCGCCATCCTGGCTGTGGCCCGCCGACTCGAGCGCGGCAAGACCGGCAGCATCGAGGTCGACCAAGACAACGGCGGTGCCTTCGGCAACACCGGCCTCGTCGGCGATCGTGTGACCCAGGTATGCGAGCACCCCAGTCTTTGCAATCTCGGCCACCGCGCCGACGGGAATCAAACGCAAGCCGGAACCCTGGGAGTTGCCTAAAACTTTGTCGCCCGAAACAAACAGGCAGACCGCTGAACCTTCTTCAATCAGCGATGGCAAGAGCTGTGCATCCTTGCGCGCTTCTGAGTTTCGGTTGAGTGCAGCTCGCGCCAGGGGCAGGTTCAGAGGCGCTGGCATGATTCCCCTTCTAAGCGTGGCAGAACTGCGAACTGGTGATTGTTGTCTAGCCTTTTGGCATGGGCAAATCTCCCCTAATTTTAGCCGCGCTAGCGGCAGACGCTGTTCGCTCCCTCAAGATCGTGCACGCCGCCGGTCACACCGCTGGTGGCACCGGTCGCTTTGATTCGGCAATCCTCACCGATGCCGATGGCGCGCACTACATCGCCCGCATTCCAACCAGCCCATCGGCCGGAACCGACCTCGAGGTCGAGATGCGTGTGCTTCGTGCGCTCAACAGCCCGAACGTGCGCCTGCCATTCCAGGTGCCAACCATGCTCGGTGAAACTCGAAGCAACATCGGCGAGCGCCTGGTTGTTTTCAAATTGGTTTACGGCAACCCGATCAACCCATTCCAGGTTCAGCCGAATGCACCGCTATCGCACAGCATCGCCGCTGCCCTGGTTGGCATTCACTCAATCAACCCTGACTTGGTGGTTGCCAACGGCTTTAGCTCATACAGCGTCGCCGAGAACCTGCGCCTTCGCGTGGCAGAGCTCGACCGAGCAGCACAAACCGGCAAGGTTCCTGCGATTTTGCTTTCACGCTGGGAGGAAGCACTCGAAGATGCCAGCCTTTGGCGTTACCAGCCGGCGGTCATCCACGGCGATCTAAACGGCGACACCATGCTCGAAGAAAACGGAGAGGTCACCGGAGTTATCGAGTGGTACCGCCTCGAGCTCAACGACCCAGCGATGGACTTCAAGTGGCTCGTGCCTGGTGTCGAACACGATTTGCTCGATGCAGTGCTGTTCAACTACCAGTTGTCGCGCAACACCGGCGACAGCCGCATCGCTCAGCGCGCGATCTTCTATTCAGAGTTCGGTCACCTGCAATACCTGCTTCACGGTGCCACCATGCGCGACCAGTATGCGGTTGAAGAAGCAATTCGCGTTCTCGATGAGCTTGCCGAGCAGGCCGAAGAAGGTTTGCTTGCCCCGCTGACTGACACTCAGGCCAACGCAATGCTGACTCCGGTTGCAGATGTCATCGACTTTGTCGAGCGCACCACTGGCAGCATGCCGATCATCCCTGAAGACCGCGTGCTTTCGGGCAACGAGCAGCCTGTTTCAGAGGACACCGACCAGATTTATCTAACCGGTGGCCCGAACTACGACGACGACTCAACCGCGCCGATGGATCGACTTTAGTTCTTAGGGCTTCCTTCGGCATCGCTTGCCACCGCACCCTCTGCAACCTTGTCGAGCACCTCTTGCCACTTAGCAAGAATCTCTGCGCGGTCGGCCAGGTGGGCTGGGCTTAGCTCTTCATCGGCACCGACAAAGTAGAACGTTGCCTTGATCTTCTCAAGCGGAACGCCGGTGAACTCCGAGTAGGCGAATCGGTAAAGGGATAGCTGCAGTGCGCGCTTTGCCTCGTCTTCAGAGCCAGCGACCGGAGGTGTGTTGGTCTTCCAGTCGACAATCTCGAATCCGTCGCCATCGGCGTAAACCGCATCCATCTTGCAAATGAATGTGTTGCTGCCGATTGTGAGCTGCACTTCTTGCTCTAGTGCGACCGGCTGCATTTTCGCGAAGCGTGAGTTCTTGAAGTTCTCTTGTAACTGCTCGACTTCGATGAAGTCGTCTTCGTCTACTAGCTCTGGCAAGTCCTCGTCATTGTCGACCAAGCCGATTGGCGAATTGCTTCGCTCAACCCAAGCGTGGAACAGGTTGCCGCGACGCGATGCGCCATATGGCTCGCTCGGCACTGGGCGCAGGAACGACCCCGCCACAAACTCGAGCTCACCAAGGAACGCCTTGAAGTTCGAAGCCGGGATGCGCACCGGAAAGTCGACCTGCTTGTGAGTGGCTTTTCGAACATCGCGCTCAAGCAATAGTCGATCAATCGAAAGAGCTACCTGCTCAATGTCT
>CAITNA010000216.1 GCA_903893675.1 uncultured Micrococcales bacterium | reverse complement strand
GCGATAAGCGGTCCATTAGTTTTGCGTCTGAGCCGATGCAGATGCGAGGCTTGTTGTTCTCGATCGCATCGACCATCGCCTTGGCGGCAACCGGGGCGGGGGTGGTCTTCGGCGTCTTCATGCCGGCAGGTGCCTCCATGTGCATGCCCGAATTCTCGGCGATGTTGGTTGCAATCGCACCAGGGAATACCACGGTCACTCCGACAGGCGTGCCCATGAGTTCAGAGTGCAGGCCCTCGGTAAGCAGCTTGACCGCAGCCTTGGATGCGCCATAAACGCTCTGGCCAGGAACCGGGGCATAGGCACCCATCGATGAAACGTTGAGAATGTGTGCCTCGCTGCGCTTGAGCAGCCCAGGCAAGAAGGCCTTGACCATCATCAGTGGGCCGTAGAAGTTGACGTTCATCACGCGCTGAGCTGAAGTCATGTCGAGGTCGTTGACCTTCACGAACGGCTGGATGATTCCCGCATTGTTCATCAGGGCGTCCACGGCGCCGAGCTTCTTTTCGATGGCTGCCGGAAGGGCTGCGACCTTGGCAGCGTCGGTCACATCGACCACGAAGGTTTCAACGGTGCCGCCGAGCGCAGTGGCGAGCTTCTTTGTCTCGTCGAGGAACTCCTGGCGCATGTCTACCGCGGCAACCTTCGCTCCGCGGCGAACAAGTTCGAGGGTGATTTCGCGACCCATGCCGTTTCCGGCTCCGGTGACTACAACGACTTTTCCATTGACCTTCATGATGACTCCTCTATTCAGGTTCAACTTCAATCTATGCCTGCACTGGCAAGCCTTTGACCAAAACTGGGATGCAAAAACTAAGGGTCGCCTACCTGTGGCGAATCAGCGGATCCTTCGAAGGTTCGATGAGTTCTTGGTCAAGTGGCATCGACTCAGGAAGGCCTGCATTGATCTGGGCAAGCTCATCCGAGTTGAGTTTCACCTTCAGGGCTGCGATGTTGTCGAGCACCGTCTCGCGGCGGGTAACGCCTGGAATCGGCACAATGTTTGGGCTGAGCGAGCGCAACCAAGCCATAGCGACTGCGTGGTTTGAGCATCCGTGAGCCTGGGCGATTGGGCCGAATAGGTCGCCCATGTCTTTGACGCCCTTCGCCGGTGACCACGGCAGATAGACCACGCCGAAAGCGTCGCAGACCTCGAGCACATCGATTTCTTGGCGATAGGCCGGGCTGAGCTGATTCTGAATTGAGACGATTCCGCCCTCGGATGGCGTTCCCAATATTTCGAGTGCGCGACGCAACTGCGTGGCCGAGTAGTTGCTGACTCCGAGGTGCTTGATGATGCCGCGCTGACGAAGTGCGTCGAGGTTCTGCAACTGCTCTTCAAAGCCGAGGCTTGGGTCGAGGCGATGGTGCTGCCACAGGTCGATCACTGAAACACCGAGTCGGCCCGCGCTGGCCTCAGCTGCGCGCAGCAAGTAGTCGACGGTTGCGTTGCGACCCCACACCTCGCCAGGTTTGCGCGTGATGCCCGCCTTGGTTGCGATCACAACTTTTCCTTTTGCCTCTGGGTTCGCGTTCCAGGTGCGCAGTGCTTCTGCGACCATGCGTTCGTTTTGTCCAAAGGTGTTCCAGGCGGTTGCATAAATGTCGGCGGTGTCGAAAAGTCGAATGCCCTCATCCATGGCTAGTTGCAATGCGGCGATTACGGCGTCGTATGCCTCTTGTGATTCGGTGGCGATGCCCCGGAATTGGGCGAACATTGAGCCAAAGCCCAGGTCGCCGATGGATGCACGAAAGTCAGTCATGCACTCAGACTAACTTCGTTCGGGCCTAGGTCAGCTCGAACTGACCGCCCTCGATTTGACCCTGCTTGCGGTAGAGGTCGAGCTTCTGGCGGGTGTCCATGATGTCG
>CAITNA010000215.1 GCA_903893675.1 uncultured Micrococcales bacterium | reverse complement strand
CTGGCGCGCCAAGTCGAGCAGTTCACCGACCAGGTGCATCGACTGTGAGCGGCTCAGATTGGCGGTCGGTTCATCCAAGACGATGAAATCGAAGTCGGCAAGCAGCGCACGTGCAAGCGACAAGCGCTGAGCCTCACCGCCAGAAATCAAGACCCCGCGTTCGCCGAGTTCAGTCGCCAGCCCCTCACGCGCCTCAAACATCGACCAAAGTTGCACCTGCTTCAAGACTGCGACCAGCTCGTCATCGCCCGCTAGCGGCTTGGCGAGCAGCAGGTTCTGACGCACATTTCCAGCCAGGATGCTCGGCTGCTGTTCCAGGTAGCCGATGCGGGTTCGCAGCGCCTTCGCCACCTGCTCATCGGCAAGCCCGAAACTAGCTAGGGGTTTGCCATCTAGTAACAACTGCCCCTTGGCCGGCTGAATGAAGCCGGTGAACGCTAACCCGATGGTGGTCTTGCCAGAACCGCTAGCTCCGATAAGCGCCGTAATCCGCCCGCGCTTTAGTGCGAGATCGACTTCATCGAGAATCGGGGTCGGATAGCCAAGGCTCGCCCCACGAAGCTCGATGCGGTCGAAGCGAGCGCTATCGCCTTGCGATGCCGTCGATTGTTGAGGCTCGTTTACGGTGGAAAACTCAAGGATGCGCTCTGCCGCTGCCCTGTAACGACGCCAAACAGACACGACGTTATTTGCCCCAGCGGCCACGTCGAAGACTCCGAGTGGCACGAGCGCATAGACCGCAAGCATCACCAACGATTTGGAATCAGATTGCTGAAGTTGCTGCAAACCAAGCACCGCAGCCAGCACGGCACTTGAGTGGGCCATAAACCCAAAGGCTGCTTGACCAGCGCCGAAGCCACGCGCCACGCGCGAATTTGCTTCCGCAATGGCCTGCTGCTTCGTGGAAATCGATTGCTGAATCTGTAAATGCCAATCAAACGAAGAAATTAGCGGTGCCGCGGCGACTGCGGAGCGAATCGCTCCAGAGAAATCGGCTCTATCGCTAGCAGAAGCGCGATCAGCGACTCGAGAAATCATGGCTGCTAACGGCAACGCAATCGCGTAGGCAACCGCTAGAGCCAGAGCCAACGGAAGTGCGGCAACCGGAAGAATGATGGCGAACAGAATGACACTAAGAATTGAAACGGCAACGGACTGCACCAAAGGAAGAACAACGCGCAGCGCAAGATTCGGAACCTCATCGACATCTGAAATGACTCTCGCGCTGAGTTCACCGATGTTCATTTGAAGTTTGCCCGGCACTAGCGGGGTCAGCGCGCGATAGATGCCACCACGAAGTTCGCCCTGATCTTTCAAGACCGCATCGTGCGATAACCAGCGCTCTGCATAACGCAGCGACGCCCTGGCCAGTGCGAAAGTTCTCACTCCGACAATCGCTAGCGAAAGGTACATCAACGATGGCATCTCAGCAGCTCGAGCAAGAAGCCAGGCTGAGGTTGCGAGAAGCGCAATTGCCGATAGTCCTTGAAAGACCGAAATGACGAGAGCAAACGAGAACCTCGCGCCGCGAGGCCAACCAAGAGCCAGGATGTTCTTCATCGCTTCACCTCGATGACCCGGTCGGCTACCTTGCTAAGTGCATCCTGGTGCGAAACGGCCACCACGGTGAACCCGCGGGCGGCCAAGTGCTTTAGATTCTTTCCGATTGCCGCGGCGCGCTTCTTGTCCTGTGCAGAGACCGGCTCATCTAACAGCAGCATTTTGGCTCCATGGGTAAGCCCGCGATAGACAGCGCGAGCAAGTGCCACGCGTTGAGCTTGCCCACCAGACAGAGCCTGGTTTAGGTCACTTACCGTTTGGTTCAAATCAACGTCATCCAGGGATGCACAGCGCATAGCCTCGGCCAGAAGTGCGGGCTCGATTTGCCCGAAACCTGCGATGTTTTGCGCGATCGTTCCAGGAAGCAGCATTGGCGATTGAGGCATCCAAGCGGCTTCGGCACCGTCAAGCGCTTCGAGTGCCGTTGACTTGCCGGCCCCAGATTCGCCGACTAAGACAGTGAATTTTCCCGGTGCCGGCGAGATGCGGATCGGCGCAGGTGCCTCAAAGCGCTGCTCCATGAGGTCAAAAGTCTTTTGAATGGCGGCGACGCCATCGGTTGATGCGTGAAAGTTGGCACCAATCATTCGAAGCGGCAAATAGGCGTCGGGAGCCAATAGCAAAACGAAAAGCCCAACCCTGAAATCG
>CAITNA010000214.1 GCA_903893675.1 uncultured Micrococcales bacterium | reverse complement strand
CGAGGCTAGGTGCGGCGAGATAGTTTGATTCGGCGTAATGATGCCACCGAGATAGACGATGCGCTTGACCTTGTTGGCCAGGGCAGCGGTGGCGAAGGTCTGCGCGAGTTCGCGCTCGGCATCCTCGAAGTCTTTCGGAATGTTCAGCGCATGCAGCAGGTAATAGGCAACGTCGACACCATTGAGTGCCGCTGAAATCTGAGTCGCGTTTGTGGCATCGCCCTCGGCGACTTCGACCTGACTAATCCACGGATAGTCGCGCATGCGTTCTGCGCTTCGGGCGAGAACGCGCACACGATAGCCAATTTCGAGAAGTTCTTTGACGAGGCGTCCGCCGATGTAACCGGTTGCACCAGTTACTAACACCAGCGGCTTCTTTTTAGTTGTCTTCAACAACTTCAGGCCCGCGGTGATTTCGCTCATGGCTCTAGTCTGCTACCAGAATCGACTCGTGCATTTCATAACCAACAACGCGTGGGCGCTTGAGGCTTCGGTTCACATGCACGACAAGCATCTGGCCTGGGCGCAGGGTTTCGGCTGCGATGATGCCCGGCTTGAGAATGTTCGGTGCATAGTTCGAAAGCGTTCTAAGGATGGTCGGCAGCGACGGTCTGTGCGAACACACCACAACGGACTTAGTGTCTTCAAGCAGATCGTCGATGACGTTCGTGGTTCTTGCTGGTCGCTTTGCGTTTCCGAGTTCGCTGAGTTGGTGACGCTCCACCAACTTCACCTTGCGCTTCTCGGCAAACGGGGCAACTGTGTCGTGGCAGCGCTTCCAAGGGGAGGTGACGACCAGCTTGGGGCCGAAGGCGGCCAGTGGCTTGATAAGCGCTTTGGCCTGTTGCTTACCGAACTCGTGAAGTGGGCGCTTGCCATCATCGACGGCCTTGCCACCCATCCACTCATAGCGCGGCATTGCCTTCGCGTGACGCAGCACGATGATGGGCTTGGTGTCGAGCATCCCAGCCTCTTTTAGGGCCACGAGCTCATCGAGGGGCACCTGGTCGAACTCATAGGTCAGCAGAGAGCGAGCCTGAGCGATGGTTTTCCAGTCGACCTGGGCAACTTCTTCGCTTGGCTTGAATTTCGAGGCGGCAAGGGCTTTGTCGCTGACGTGCGCGGCCCAGTAGTGAACCTCTTTGTCTTCGCCGTTCTTAAGTGGGTAGTGAATTTCAGCTAGGTGCACGCCGAGTGAAACCTTCAGGCCGGTTTCTTCGCGAATTTCGCGCACGGCGGCTTCGGCATAGGTTTCGCCCCTGTCTAGTTTGCCTTTCGGCCATGACCAGTCGTCATAGCGAGCGCGATGAATGATCGCGACTTTGAATTGTCCTTTTTCGATGCGCCACAAAATGGCGCCGGCAGCAGCAATGCTCACGAACTAGCGTTTCTTCGAGTGAATTTGACGCATGATCTGGTCTTGCACATCGACAAGTCGAACGCCACCCTCACCAAATTGGTGGCGAGTCCATTCACCTGAAGTGTTCAGGTGCCACGAGGCAGATTCGTCGCTCATTGCGAGGTCGAAAGTGCCATCGATTTCTTGAATCTGATCTGGCTGAACCAAACGCACAAGCGCCTCGACGCGACGGTCGAGGT
>CAITNA010000213.1 GCA_903893675.1 uncultured Micrococcales bacterium | reverse complement strand
GTGCGCATCTACATGGTGCTTGCCCACGCCGTTGGCGCTGGCGCCCGCGCACTCAGCCCAGACAAGATCGAAAAGCACGCTGGTTGATGATCGCATCGATAGCGATTGCGGTCTTTCCAGTCTGACGGTCGCCGATGATGAGCTGACGCTGACCGCGGCCGATTGGAATCATGGCGTCGATTGCCTTGATGCCGGTCTGCAGTGGCTCGTGAACCGACTTGCGAGCCATAACGCCAGGAGCCTGTAGCTCAAGTGCGCGGCGGCCTTCAGCCTTGATGTCACCGAGACCATCGATTGCGTTACCCAGTGGGTCAACGACGCGGCCGAGGTAGTTGTCGCCAACTGGAACCGAGAGAACCTCGCCAGTGCGGTACACCTCCATGCCCTCTTCGATGCCCTCAAAGTTTCCGAGGACGACCACACCGATCTCGCGCTCGTCGAGGTTCAGGGCTAGGCCCAGAGTGCCATCGGCGAACTTGAGCAGCTCGTTGGCCATTGCGCTAGGCAGGCCTTCAACGTGTGCGATACCGTCGCCGGCGTCGATCACGTGACCTACCTCGGTGCGCGAGGCCTTGGCTGGCTCGTAAGACTTGACGAAGTCCTTGAGCGCGTCGCGAATCTCGTTCGGGCTAATCGTTAGATCTGCCATCTCGTTCCTCTACTTCTCGGTGTTACCCGTTTTATTTGGCCGGCGAACCGACCGAAATCTTGGTTCAGCCCTAGGCGAGCTGAAGTTTTGCTGCTTTCAGGCGGGTCTCGATGCTGCCATCGATGACGTCTCCTGCTACCTGAATTCGAACACCACCAAGGATGCTCGGATCAACTTCGACGTTCACGGTCATTGGGTGACCGTAGTTAGCCGAAAGGCTCTTCTCGATGCGGGCGATTTGTGCCTTGTCGATCGAACCGGCCACGGTGACCACCGCGACCAAACGCTCTGCAAATGCTGCAACCTGCTTGGCGAATTCGCCAAGCACGATCGAAGCGCGACGCTTGCCAGGAGCAGTTACAGCTGCGCGAATGAGCAGCGCTGCTTCCTTGTTGACCTTCTTGCCAACCAGTGCATCGGCCAACTTGGCCTTTGCCTCGGCGGGAGCGTTCTTGTCTGCAAGTGCGAACTGAAGCTCCGAGTCGCTGGTGATTGCGCTCTGGAATGCAAACAGTGCGCTTTCAACTTCGGCGATGGTGCCAGCCTTTGCGGCAATCGAGGCAACGGCGTGAACGCCGAGCTGCTCGAGTGCTACTACGAGGTCGCGAGGTCGTGACCAACGCAGCGCGACCAGACCGGTCAAGAAATCAAGCGAGGCAGACGAAACATTCTTGCCGAATACGGCCTTTACGATTCCTGACTTCGCACCACTCTCAGCGGAAGGATCCGAGAGAATGCCGCGCAGCTGCGACGAGGTTGCCAAAGCGGCACCTAGATCGAACAGCTCTTTTGCGAACTTGAGATCTGCCTTAGCGAGAAGCGGCGTGAGCTGCTGCTTGCCTGCGGCGATTGACTGTCTGGTTGCGCTTGCCATTGGTTACTTCTTCTTGCCCTCGAGTTCGGTCAAGAACTGGTCGACCACACTGGTGGCCAACTTTTCGTTCTTGAGGCTTTCGCCGACGACGCTCGATGCCAGGTCAATCGCAAGCGATCCAACCTCGGCACGCAACGAGATGAGAGCCGCCTGGCGCTCAGCCTCGATCTGTGCCTTAGCTGAAGCGAGAATGCGATCCTTCTCTGCGGCTGCCTGCTCCTTCAACTCAGTAAGGATGGTCGCGCCTTCGGCACGTGCCTCCTCGCGAATTGCTGCGGCTTCTGAACGTGCGGCTGCCTGCTCTGCCTCGATGTTTGCGGTCTTAGCGGCTGCCTCTGCCTGTGCCTTTTCGGCAGCGGCGAGACGTCCTTCGATCGCTTCGGTGCGAGCATCCATGGTCTTCTTGAAGTTAGGCAATACAAACTTCCAGAAGAACGCAAGCAGAACTACGAAGACCAGCGACGACCAGACGAGATCGGCCGTAGCAGGAAGCAGCGGGTTGTGCGCTTCTGCCGCGGTGACAACGAATCTCGAAATCATGTCGAAAACTCTCTAGTTCTTAGGCGCCGAAAATGAATGGGGTTGCAAGACCGATCAGGGCCAGTGCTTCGGTAAATGCGATACCGAGCCACATGGTGACCTGCAGACGAGCTGCGAGCTCAGGCTGACGAGCGATCGACTCGATGGTCTTCGATACAACGAGACCTACGCCGATGCCTGGGCCCACTGCTGCGAGACCGTAGCCGACGACTCCGAGGCTGCCCGATACGGCTGCTGCGACGGTGGTTACGTCCATTTGTTTTTCCTTCCGTGGTTTAGACCTAGCGGTTGCTAAGTCCTAGTGCTCGTCTGCCAGGGCCAACTGAATGTAGACCGTTGTCAGAAGAGTAAAAACGTATGCCTGCAGGAACGCAACCAGCATCTCGAAGAGAGTGAACACGAAACCGAAGGCGAGGGTTCCAGCTCCGAATGCCTTGAGGAAACCGCCGGCATTGAAGATGAAGAATTCGGTTGCCGAGAACAAAAGCACCAGCAACAAGTGACCGGCGATCATGTTCATCATCAAACGAAGAGCAAGTGTGACCGGGCGAAGAATGAAGGTCGAGAGGAACTCGATCGGGGTCACCAAAATGTAGAACGGCTTTGGCACGCCAGCTGGGAACAGCGCGGCGGTGAAGAAGTGCGCGCCGTGCTTGCGAATACCTGCATAGATGAAGGTGATGTAGGCAGCCAACGCGAGCACCAGTGGCAAACCGATGACCGAGGTTCCTGCGATGTTCAACGCCGGGATAACACCGGTGATGTTCATGCCGAGAACGGTGAAGAAGATGGTTGCGAGCAGCGGCAAGAAACGGTCGCCGTCTTTTTCGCCGAGCTGGTCTTGCGCGATTGATTTGCGCACGAAGTTAAGAGCGACCTCGCCCATGAACTGGAAACGCGATGGCACGTATTGCTGAGTCTTGTATGCCTTCTTGAACTTTGCGCTCCAGAGCCAGAACAGCGCGATCAACAGCACCATGACGAACAGACGAATCAACATGATTCGGTTTAGCTCGAATGGAGTGCCCGCGAAAAGAACGGCCTGTGGGTAGAACTCGTCGATTGAAGGAGGGGTGAAAGAGCCACCGGAATTGTCAGAGTGCAATGCCAATAGAGAAAGGGCATTTCGCATCGTTGACGACCTCCTGTGTCGGGGCGAGGTAAGACCCTCGCGGCGGCTAAAACTGGGGGTTTGAACGGAATTTTGCCCCGTTCGCCGACAATCCTAACAGGCTATTTAGCCCTGAATTGTCGGGATGCGCGAACGCAGAACGACGATTGCATCAACGGCGAGTGAACCGATTACGGCACCCACGATCGAGATGAAAAGCACCCAGCCGACGATGAAGCTGGCGTGCTTCAAAACCAACACCAGGATGAAGAACCCGATCAATTTGACCAACCAGGTGCCGAGGACCACCCCGAAGAACCCGCCGAGTGGCAGCTTGCCGCCGATCCAGACTGATAGGGCGGTCAGGCTCACGAAGACCAGGGCCATGGCGGCGCCAATCAGGGCGCTGACCAGGCCTGCCACCGAGGCGGCAAAGAAACCAATGGCCCCGCCAAGCACCGCTACCCCGGCAATCAGGATTGAGCCGAGTCGAAGCACGCGGGCAAAGAGCTCGTTGCTGTTAGTAGGTGTCATTTTGCCCTCCGGCGCTTTTCGATGACCGGCCAAACGGTGTAACCGCCTGCGAAGATGACTCCGACCACGAAGAACGCCGCGATTGCGGGCACCGGCCAGAAGAAGAACAGCAGACAGGTGACCGAGATCAGTGCCGTCCATACATAGAAGACCAAGACCGAGCCAACGTGCCCGTGGCCCAGGTCTTGAAGCCTGTGGTGCAGGTGCTTGCGGTCGGCGCTGAACGGTGACTTGCCCGCGCGCAAACGGCGAATCACCGCGAGGGTCAGATCGAGCACCGGCAGCAGCAGAATCGCCAACGGCAGAATCAGCGGAAGGAATGCAGGCAGCAGGTCATCCTGGCCGGCGGTGTGTGGGTCAATCTGTCCGGTGACGGTCAGCGCCGAGGTTGCCATCAGCATGCCAAGCAGCATCGCGCCGCTGTCGCCCATGAAGATTTTGGCCGGGCGCCAGTTGTGCGGCAAGAAGCCGACGCACATGCCCATCACGATTGCCGAGAGCAGTCCGGCGAGGTTGAAGTAGTTGCCCGGCGAAGTCTTCTGCGCGAGCAGATAGCAATAGGCAAAGAAGGTCATGGTGCCGATAAGCACTACCCCGCTGACCAAACCGTCGAGTCCGTCGATGAAGTTCACAGCGTTCATGACAAGCACGGTAAGAAAGACGGTGACCAAAAGCGAGGTGCCGAACGAACCGATGGTCAATCCGGCAATCGGCAGCGAAACGATCTGCACTCCCTGCCAGGCCAGGATGCCGGCAACCACCAGCTGCCCACCGAGCTTGATGGTCCAGTCGAGGTCATAGAGGTCGTCGAAAAAACCAATGGCGGTGATTAGCAATGCTGCTGCTGCGATTGCGATGACGTGACTTGGGTCTTCGAAAACTCCGTGGAACCAGCCGAACATGCCAGCAACGCCGAGCGAGACCGCGAAGCCGAGGAACATCGCGACACCCCCGAGGCGAGGTGTTGGTCTGGTGTGCACATCGCGTGCGCGAATCTGCGGATAGATCTTGTATTTATGCGCAACCTTCAAAACCACCCAGGTTGCCAAGAAAGTGACCAGCGCCGAAATCAGCGCGACGGCTAGGTATGCGCGCACTAGTTTGCCTCGATGAGCTCGCCGGCAATCGTGCGCAACTTGTCGATGCTCAACGCGCCAAGTCGCACAACACGAATCTTGCCCTCGAGAATTGCCTCGCCATCGACGAAGGTCTCTTTGATGCCGGTCAGATCGAGAATGGTAGAGGCCTCACCCTTTGGCGAGGTGCCTGCGTTCAGATAGACCTCTAC
>CAITNA010000212.1 GCA_903893675.1 uncultured Micrococcales bacterium | reverse complement strand
TCGACGGCTCGATCATCGCGCAGTGCTCGCCGCCAAACATGAAGCTACCGATTGCTCTTGGCATGTCATGGCCGATGCGCGTCGAGTCAATCACTGCGCCGATTGATTTCACCAAGGCCGCCCAGTGGACATTCGAACCACTCAACGAAACTGTTTTCACCGCCGTTGCATTGGCTCGTCAGGTTGCGCGTTCGGGTCTTACCTATCCGGCGGTTTACAACGCGGCCAACGAAGAAGCGGTCGAGGCCTTCCACCGCGGTCGCATCGGCTTCACTCAAATCTTGGATGTGGTTGAGCGCGTCGTTGAAGCTCACGAGGCTGAGGCTCAGCTCTCGTTGGAATCTGTTTTGCGCGCAGAGCGTTGGGCTCGCGACCGCGCTCACGCACAAATGGCAACGGCATGTTAGTAACTCGCAGAAAAATGTCAGCAGCTAAACCTAGGGTTTGCGCATGAGCGAAATTCTTTGGTACATCGCGGGGGTTGTCTTTATTGCTGTCGGCATCGGTTTTTCGATTGGCTGGCATGAGCTTGGTCACCTGATCCCCGCAAAGCTCTTCGGCGTGAAGGTTCCGCGCTACATGATTGGCTTTGGCCCAACTCTGTTCGCCCGCAAGCGCGGCGAGACCGAATACGGCATCAAGGCCATTCCGCTCGGCGGCTACATCACGATGATCGGCATGTATCCACCCGCAAAGCCAGGTGCCAAGCAGCGCAAGGGCTTCGCGGGCGATTCAATCGCAGCGGCTCGCACCGCACACTCTGAGTTCGTCACTGAGGCCGACAAGAACCGAATGTTCTACAAGCTGCCAGTTTTAAAGCGCATCGTGATTATGTTCGGTGGCCCGTTCATGAACCTGGTGCTCGGCGTTGTACTTACTCTTGTCACACTCGTTGGTTTTGGCAGCTATGCGCGTTCGACCACGATCGAATCGATTGCCGATTGTGTGCCGAGCAGTTTCACCACGAACGTTGCTTGCTCTTCGCTCGATCCGGTTAGCCCTGCTAAGCAGGCCGGTTTGCTTGCAGGCGACAAAGTTCTCTCGATTGACGGGCAAGCTGTTTCCAACTGGGATGAAGTCGTCAGCTATGCAACCGCGCACTCCGGTTCGGTTTCACTCGAGGTAATTCGCGGAGACGCTCAGCAAGCGATTTCACTGACACCTGTCGTAGTTTCGCGTCCTGTGGTTGCATCCGATGGAAACTCGGTGCTGCAGCGCGTGCCGTTTTTCGGGGTAGTGCTCAAAACTGAAAGACAGCAGCAATCGGTGGCAGCGGCATTTGGCACTGCTGGCAACACCATCGCGCAGACTTTCAATCTCATCGGCACGCTGCCGGTTCAGGTTTACAACTCACTTAGCGCAACCATCCAAGGCCAACACCGCAACGGTTCTGGTGCAGTTTCGATCGTCGGGGTGGGGCAGGCGGCCGGTGAGATTGCCTCGAACCAGCAGGCCAGCTTCAGCGACAAACTCAGCGGTGGGCTAATGATGCTCGCATCGCTCAACTTTGCGTTGTTCGCGTTCAACATGATTCCTTTGCTGCCGCTCGACGGTGGTCACATCGCAGGCGGAATCTACGAGGCAATCAAGCGCGGCATCTGGCGCCTTCGTCGTAAGGGCGACCCGGGGCCTGCCGACACCGCACTGCTCATGCCGATTACCTATGTCGTCTCTGGGCTGCTAATCGTGCTCAGCCTGGTGCTGATCCTTCTCGATCTGATCAATCCGGTCAGTTTTTAGGCAGTTAGGCTAGATACAAATGGTCGCAATCAATCTAGGCAAGCCGAAGCCTCCAGTATTGGCTCCTCGCCGCAAAACCCGTCAAATCATGGTCGGCAAGGTCGCCGTTGGTGGCGATGCCCCAATCTCGATTCAGTCGATGTGCACCACTCCGACCACCGACGTCAACGCCACCCTGCAGCAGATTGCCGAGCTAACCGCCTCGGGTTGCGACATCGTTCGCGTTGCTGTTCCTAGCCAAGACGACGCCGACCGCCTTCCACTGATTGCTCGCAAGTCGCAGATTCCTGTGATTGCAGACATTCACTTTCAGCCAAAATACGTTTTCGCAGCAATCGACGCAGGCTGCGGCGCAGTTCGCGTAAACCCAGGCAACATCCGTCAGTTTGACGACAAGGTTGGCGAAATTGCAAAGGCCGCGAAAGACGCAGGCGTTTCGATTCGCATCGGTGTCAACGCAGGTTCGCTTGACCCGCGACTACTTCAGAAATATGGCAAGGCAACCCCAGAGGCGCTCGTCGAGTCTGCCGTCTGGGAGGCATCGCTTTTCGAAGAACACGACTTCCACGACTTCAAGATCTCGGTAAAGCACAACGACCCGGTTGTCATGGTTCGTGCATACGAGATGTTGGCAGAGCGCGGCGACTGGCCGTTGCACCTCGGAGTCACCGAAGCAGGCCCAGCGTTCCAGGGCACTATCAAGTCTTCGGTCGCATTCGGTGCACTGCTCAGCAAGGGCATTGGCGACACCATCCGTGTTTCGCTTTCTGCACCACCTGTAGAAGAAGTAAAGGTTGGCTCGCAGATTCTCGAGAGCCTGAACCTTCGCCCACGCAAACTCGAAATCGTTTCGTGCCCGTCGTGCGGTCGCGCTCAGGTTGACGTTTACACCTTGGCCAACGACGTAACCAAGGGGCTTGAAAAGCTAACCGTGCCACTGCGTGTTGCAGTCATGGGATGTGTCGTGAACGGCCCAGGCGAGGCTCGCGAGGCAGACCTCGGTGTCGCAAGCGGCAACGGCAAGGGTCAGATCTTCGTAAAGGGCGAGGTCGTCAAGACCGTTCCTGAAAG
>CAITNA010000211.1 GCA_903893675.1 uncultured Micrococcales bacterium | reverse complement strand
GGAGACCTCGTCTATCGAGGTTGGCATCATCACCCTGCTCGACAACTACTTTGACGTCATGCACGAACAGGACATGGACCTGTTCGACGAGGTCTTCCACCATAGCTCGTGCCTCTACTCGACTCAGGGCAACGAACTTGTGATTCGCCCATACGCGCTCTATCGCTCGCAGGTGTCTGAGCGTCAGTCGCCTCGCGAACTTGGCAACAAGCGCCGCGATCACATCATCTTTGTTGACCAGCTCGGCCCAGAGTTGGCAATCGCCCGCGTTCAGGTCGAGATGTTTGGCTTTGTCTATCAGGACTACCTGAACCTGGTGAAGCTCGATGGCAAGTGGTGGGTAATGGCCAAGCTCTACGAGCGAACCTCTGAGGCCGCTGCCTAACTAGCTGCTATGGGGCGCTCGGGCGTCCGGCGTAAGGGAACATTTCACCCCAGCGTATCGGCACGATTCGCACGGTTCGCGCAGGGTTCGGCGCTTCAAGCATCATGCCGCCGCCAACGAACACCACAACGTGATATTTATCGCCATCGAAGTTCGATGACTGGGTGTACCAAAGCAGGTCGCCGACCTGCATGTCTTTCAGTGGCACGAGTTTGTGATCCTGTGCCATCGTGCGGAACTGATTGGTTGCAGAGTGTGTGCCGATATAAATTCCGGCGGCCGCATAACCGGCCTTAGTAATTCCAGAACAGTCCCAAACGTTTGGCCCCATGCCGCCAAGCACATATGCCTCACCGAGTTGCGCCTTCATGAACGCGAGCGCGGTTGCAACTTTTGCTGCGTTTGCATCACCAACCGTATAGAGCTCGGGTGCATCCATGTTGGCCGAGCCCGCTGCCTGCCGGCGCTCAGCGGCTAAGCCCTCAGCGCGTTGTCGTTCGAGATCGTCACTGGTGTTCTGCAAAATCGCGAGCTGGTGATAGAACGTCTTGTTCAAGTTTTGGTTTTTCTGCACGAGTGCAACGGCTGTGTTAGCAGCGGTCTGCGCGATGTTGTAAGTGTTCTGCGCGATCAGCTTCTTCGCCTGCAACTGCTGCTTCGCGGTTTGCAATTCGTCTGCGAGTGCCTGCGCATACTTTTCTTTCGCAATCGCACGCTTATAAAGAGTGTTGTTATTCGTCGCCAGTCGCTCCTGCGCGCCGAGCATATATAGAAGGTCGCCGGCCTTGGCCGAATTCAAAAACAGATTCAAGGATGTACCGCCAGAGCCCGAACGCATCATCTGTGCCGCGATCGCGCCTATTTCCTTGAGCGCCGAATTTGCCTGCGCCTGTGCGGCATCGGCCTGGGCCTGCAGAGTTGCCACCTGGGCTGCCTTCTGGTCATAGGCATCCTTGGCCTGCGAATAGGCCTCGCCCTTGATCTCGGCATCCTTCTCGGCGGCATCTGCCTTATCGGTCAGGTCGGCGATGATGGCCTGGAGCCTTGCAATCATGGCTTTCTTGGTCGCCACCTTCTTCTTGGCGGCTGCCACCTCGGCCGCGCTCGGATAAGAAGGCACGGGGTTTGGTGTTGCGGAGGCCGGAATCAGGGTGGCCCCGGTGAAAGCGAGCGAAGCAACCAGGGCGATGGCAAGCCAGGCTCGGTTCAGCTTCGGGGTCATGCATCAAACTTAAATGTCGCGGCAGCCATTGACCAGCAGGTCAGCCTGTGAATCGGTCTTGGGTTGCGCGCGCGGCTAGACGGCGGGTAGTCTTGACCCTTGGTGCTATGAAGTATCGACTTTGTAGGCCCCATCGTTTAGTGGCCTAGGACGCTGCCCTTTCACGGCAGTAGCACGGGTTCGAATCCCGTTGGGGTCACCATTTCGATGCAGAAGCAGCATCTTTAAGGTCCTGTAGCGCAGTTGGTTAGCGCGCCGCCCTGTCACGGCGGAGGTCGCGGGTTCAAGTCCCGTCAGGATCGCCAAATCGGCGACCCTCGAAAGAGGGTTTTCGATTAGGCGCGATGAAAATCGCGTCAGGCTCTGTAGCTCAGTTGGTAGAGCGAACGACTGAAAATCGTTAGGTCCCCGGATCGATGCCGGGCGGAGCCACGAAACACCCTTGAACTTCTCACGAGTCAAGGGTGTTTTCACATTCACGGCATATGTGCATCCCAGAAATAAAGTTGTCTCAACGATTGGGGCAACCATGGATGAAGAACTACTTCGCGCGGTAAAGCGACTCGAAGAATCAACCAACCGAACCACATACGCGGTGCGCGCACTGGTTCGCTTCATCTTCATTCAACTTTCGGCAACCACCATCGGCAGCATCACTGCAGCAGTCGCAAGCATTCTCGGATGGTCGTGGCTGGGTTGGATCGCAGGTGCGATTACAACCCTCGGCCTGCTCTGGGCGGGTTTCTCGGCGCGGGCCGAGTTGCGCAAATCAAAGCCCTAGTATCCCGTTTGGCTATCGCGAGTTGGGTAGCCTAAGACCATGCAAAATTCACGTAACCGCTGGTTCGGACTCGTCTTCATCTCGATGGCGATCTCACTGGTCATCATCGACGGAACCATCGTCAACACCATCTTCCCAACGCTGTCGGCATCGCTTCAGCTGACCGACACGCAAGTTCAGTGGGTGCAAGAGAGCTACGTTCTCGTCTTCGCTTCGCTGCTTCTCGTCTGGGGTTCACTTGCCGACCGCTTCGGCCGTCGCGCGATGCTGGTTCTCGGACTCATCGTCTTTGTAGCGGCATCTATCTGGGCGGGCATGTCACACGATGCCGGTTCGCTCATCCTTGCTCGCATCGTTCAGGGTCTCGGTGGCGCAATGGTGCTGCCGACCACCCTGTCGCTGGTGAACGCGAACTTCACCGGCAAAGAGCGCGGCATCGCGTTCGCGGTTTGGGGCGCAACCATCGGCGGCATGGTCGCAGTTGGCCCAGTTCTCGGCGGATGGCTAACCACCGTTTCGTGGAAGCTCGACATTCTTTCAACCACCATCAGCACCTGGCGCTGGGCCTTCTGGGTTAACCTGCCATTCGGCTTGATCGTGATCCTCGGGCTCCTGCTTCTGGTGAAGGAATCGAAGACCGAGCAGCGCGAAGGCGCAGTTGACTTCCTCGGCGCCCTTCTGGTTGCAATTGCTTTCGCAACTCTGACCTTCGGTCTCATCGAAGGCCGCGCCTACGGCTGGTGGGACCAGACCGCTGAGTTCAAGAAGCTTGCAACCGGCTGGCCAACAGCGTCGATTTCGGTCATCCCAGTTTCTTTGTTCTTCTCGGTTGTCTTCTTCGTTCTGTTCGTGCTGTGGGAGCGTCGTCGCGACCGTCTGCACAAGAACGTGTTGCTCGACCTGAACCTGTTCAAGATCAGCTCGTTCCGCAACGGTTCAATCGCAGCGCTCATCATCTCGATGGGTGAGTTCGGTTTGATCTTTGCAATTCCGCTTTGGTTGCAGAACATCACCGGCTTGGATGCACTTCACAGCGGTTTGGTTTTGCTCTGGCTTGCCGGCGGTGCGTTCATCGCATCTGGCGTGGTCGGGTCAATGGGATCGAAGCTGCCTGCAGTAGTTAGCGTTCGCATCGGTGTTGCTCTCGAGATCATCGGCATCGCGGGCCTTGGCTACTTCGCCAGCCTGTCAAACGGTTGGGTCAGCATCGCTCCTTGGTTGATGATTTACGGTCTCGGTGTCGGTGTCGCAACCGCTCAGCTAACCGGCGTGATCATGGTCGATGTTCCACTCGAGAAGGTCGGTCAGGGGTCGGGCACTCAGAGCACCGCCCGCCAGGTCGGTTCGGCCCTCGGCATCGCGGTTCTCGGAACCATCCTGTTCACCGGCATTCAGAACTACACCGCAAGTGAAATTGCTGGAATGCACGAGCTCAGCAGCTACTCGTCGACCGCGGTGCAGGGCCTTGGCGACAGCGTTGGCAAGATCGTCTCGACCACCTCGGGTGGCGTTGTGCCTGAGCTTTCGGTTCTGCTTCAGGGCAGCGGGGCACCGGCTCAACTCGGCGACCTGATTCAGCAGAAGGCCCAGCAGGGTTTCACCGATGCCGTGAAGGCCACTGCCTATGCGGCAGCCGGCTTCCTGGCTCTTGGTCTGCTCGCTACCTTCACCCTGAAGGGGCGCAAGCCTGAGGAGCACGTCTATCAGACTCCTGAGGTTCCGACCGAGGCATAAAAGCCAAAGTTCTAGCAAAAGAGAAGGCCTACCCGCTTGGGTAGGCTTTCCTTTTGTGAATGACCTGATTCAGCCAAAGCGTTGGTTCCTCGGCCGCAAACTTGCGAACGAAAATCTAGAGGGCCAGCTACTTCCAAAATTCATTGCTCTGCCGATTTTCTCGAGCGACGCCCTCTCGTCTGTGGCCTATGGTCCGCAAGAGATGCTTCTCGTGCTCACCATGGGTGGCATCGGACTGCTTTCTGCGGCCCCTGCAATCGCACTCGTCGTGGTCGCGCTGCTAGGCATCATCGTCTTCTCTTATCGCAAGATCATCAAGGCTTACCCGTCAGGTGGTGGCGACTACGAAGTTGCCATGAAGAACCTCGGCAAGAAGTGGGCCTTGCTCGTTGCGAGTGCACTTCTGCTCGACTACGTCATGACCGTGACCGTGTCGATCGCATCGGGAACAGACAACCTGATCTCGGCATTCCCTAGCCTCAACCCGTGGCGCGTTGAAATCGCGGTTGGCTTCCTGATCGCACTTTGCGCAGTTAATCTTCGCGGTGTTCGCGAGTCTGGTGTTGCATTCGCAATTCCTACTTACCTATTTATGGGTTCGGTTGCCGCGCTGATCGTCACCGGTCTCATCCGTGCCGCTGCAGACCCAGCCGGTTTTGTTTCGCCTTCGGCACACTACGAAGTCGTTCCGATGTCGCAGTTCCAGAGCATCACGCAAACCGCGATGACACTTTTGTTCCTTCGCGCATTTGCCTCGGGATGTTCGGCACTGACCGGTATCGAGGCAATCGCAAACGGTGTTCAGGCTTTCCGTTTGCCAAAGATCAAGAACGCGCAGAAGACCATGCTCATGATGGGCTCGATGGCAATCTTCTCGTTCATCGGCATCACCGCGCTCGCACTTCTCTCGAAGGTGCACTACGCAGAAGACCCAGTGGTTCAGCTCAAGGGTTGGGTCGGCGGACTCACCAACCCACAGATGTCTGTGATGGCTCAGCTCGGAACCGCCGTGTTCGGCGAAGGCAGCTGGATGTTCTATGTTCTCCAGGCAGCAACCGCAGCGGTTCTGCTACTTGCAGCTAACACCGCGTTCAACGGATTCCCGTTGCTCACCTCTGTGCTCGCTGGAGACAAGTTCGCACCTAAGGCCCTGTTAACTCGAGGCGACCGCCTGGTCTACTCGAACGGCATGCTCTCGCTGACCCTGGCTGCACTCGTTCTGCTGATTGCCTTCCAGGCCGACGTGACCCGCCTAATCCAGCTCTACATGCTTGGCGTGTTTACCTCGTTCACCGTTGGCCAGGTTGGAATGCTCCGTCACTGGAAGCGCCTTCGCCTCAAGAAGACCGATGACCCGAACGAAGCCGCGATGAACCGTCAAGAGGCTCTCTCGGGAACCATCGCAAACGGCCTCGGCGCGTTCATGACCTTCTCGGTTCTCGTGATCGTTACCGCGACCAAGTTCTTCGACGGCGCTTGGATGGTGTTCATCATCATGCCTGTGCTTTATGCAGTCATGTATTACACCCACCGCTACTACTCGATGGTCGAAAACGAAATTCGCATGGATGACAAGACTGTCTTCGGCGCGAAGGGCGACTACGCAATTGTTCTGATGGACAAGCTCAACAAGCCGCAGCTCAAGGCTCTCGACTACGCGTTGTCATCGCGACACACTCACCTCGAGGTAGTTCACATCGCGGTTGACCCAGAGCACGCAAAGAAGTTTGCGAAGACCTGGAAGAAGTATGAGAAGGAGATCGGCGTTCCGCTGCGCATCCTAGAATCGCCGTACCGCGAATTCAGCGCACCTCTGATTCAGTATCTGCAGGAACACCGCGACAAGAACGACAAGGAACGCATCTCGGTTTACATGCCGAAGCTCGTTGTCGGTCACTGGTGGGAGCACATCCTGCACAACCACCGCGCCGGTCGAATTCGCAAGCAGCTCATGTATGTTCGCGGCGTGATGGTGACTCTAGTTCCGTGGCGTCTCGAGTCTGCAGAATACAAAGACCTGTTCGCGCGTCGTCCACTTCCGGGTGACTCGCGTCGTGGTCAGTTCGTGCGACCAGCACCACGTCGTCAGCGCGGATTGCAGAACAAGGTTTCGCGAGTTCGCGCCAAGCGCATCGACGAAGACTAAAACCGGTTTATGAAAATAACGTTCCGAGTAGCGTTGCTGACTTTCGTCGGTGGCGCACTCGGAACGTTTTTTCGTTGGTGGCTCGGCACCGTCATTGACCCGAGCCTCTATGCGGTTGCAGCCGTCAATTTGATCGGCGCATTCGCGATCGGCTTTTTCAACGGTCACCGTTACTTCCACACGGATGCTCGGCGCGCGTTTTACGCAGTGGGCTTCTGTGGCGGGTTCACCACCCTGAGCTCGATGATGCTCGGGTTCCTCGATGGCGCATCCGTGCTTTTTGTAATTCTCGAAACTCTGGCCGGAATCGGCATCTACCTGCTGGGCCGCCTGACCGGCAACGTGAGCTCGGCCGAAAGTGGCAAGGAGGCCGACCTTGCTTGATCTGCCGACCATCCTCGCTATTTGTGCCGCCGGTGGCGCGGCCTCGCTGCTTCGCCTGGCTTTCTCGCGCTGGCACGGGGCCCTGCCATGGGGCATTCTGCTTGCCAATTCGCTTGCCAGTTTGCTGCTCGGCATCTGGCTGCATGGCCAGGGATGGGGACAGCCGGTTGCAATAGCCGGATTCTGTGGCGGGCTTTCCACCTTCAGCTCGGTAGTTGCCGCATCCGGGGAATATCTGCGATCGGGCCACCGCCTTAAGGCAGTTGCTAACACCGCTTTGAACCTGACAGTTCCATTCACAGCCTTGCTGCTCGGCGTGGTTGTCGGGGCTGGGTTGCTAAACTAGCCCGAGATTTCTTTCCATCTAGTTGGGAGCCTGCCATGGGGCGTGGCCGTCAAAAAGCGAAAAACACCAAGGTTGCACGCGAGCTGAAGTACTTCAGCCCAAACACCGACCTTGAGGCTCTGCAGCGCGAAATTGGCACCGGCGAGTCTGACTCAGACCAATACGAAGACAAGTGGGCCGACCTTTACGACGCCGAAGAGGGCGAAGACGAGGCCGATGAGGCCGAGGGCGAAAACGAAAGCGAAAGCGAAGACGAGGACGGCTCTGCCGCCAAGTAAATCCCTTAGTAATTAGTTGGCGTATTCGCCGACTAGGCGAACAGCGCCACCATCGACACCCTTTGCGCCATGAACGTAACTGCTCAAGTCGTCAGGCTGAGTCTCGATGATGCCGAGCTGCCAGGTGTGAATGCCGAGTGCGGTCAGCTTTGCGGCGATTTCGCCGGCACGGTCAGCGGCAACGACAAGCGCCTGACCGAGACCAAGGTTCCAGGTGCCCTCGACCGACTGCAGACCGAACTTGCCCCAACCGGCAAGCACGCGGAACACCTCGTGCGGTGACCAGGTCGAGCGATCGACGTCGAGAGCCATGCCCTGTGGCAGCACTCGAGCAAGGTTCGCTGCGATTCCGCCACCGGTGATGTGACTCATTGCGTGCACCGAATCGCCAAGTTGCGACTCCAACAGTTCGTTGAGCACTCCGGTGTAAAGACGAGTTGGTTCAAGCAAAACTTCGCCGAGTGACCGACCGGTGAACTCAGCAACCTGATCGCGATAGTTCAGCCCAGCATCCGTGACGATTTTTCGAACCAGCGAGTAGCCGTTGGAGTGCAAACCGCTCGATTGCATGCCGAGAACGACATCGCCGATTTGAACCTTGTGTGGGCCGAGCAGTTTGTGCTCATCGACAACACCGGTTGCAGCCCCTGCAACGTCGTATTCGTCTGCGTGCAACAAGCCAGGATGCTCGGCGGTCTCGCCACCGATAAGTGCAACGCCGACCGAGCCACAAGCCTGTGCGATTCCGCGAACGATATCTGCGATGCGCTCAGGCACAACTTTTCCGCAGGCGATGTAGTCGGTCATGAACAAACTCTTCGCGCCTACAACGACGATGTCGTCAACAACCATGCCGACCAGGTCTTGCCCGATGGTGTCGTGCTTGTCGATTGCCTGCGCGATTGCAACCTTGGTGCCAACTCCGTCGGTCGAAGTTGCGAGCAGCGGTTTGTTGTAATTCTTCAGGAACGAGACGTCCATCATTCCGGCGAAGCCACCGAAGCCACCGACAACCAAATTGTTGTGAGTTGCGCTGACGGCACGCTTCATCAGTTCGACTGCGAGGTCTCCTGCGTGAGTGTCAACTCCGGCGGCGGCGTACGCGTCGTTCATTAGTCGTTCAAAGTTTCGCGTTGTTCCATCACGAGACGATCGGTCTCGCTGTCTGGGCCTGGGTTGCATGCCTCGGCATCGGTGCGCTCGAGCAGGTTCTTGCCGAGGCGATCAGACGCCGGCAGCTCAATCGGGTAGACGCCGGTGAAGCAGGCGGTGCACAGTTGGCGCTCATCCTGGTTGGTGGCGGCGACCATTCCATCCTTGGATAGGTATCCAAGCGAATCTGCACCAATCGACTTGCGCACGTCTTCAACGGCGAGGCCGGTGGCGATTAGTTCT
The DNA here is from genome assembly GCA_903893675.1 of uncultured Micrococcales bacterium. GTDB lineage: Bacteria > Actinomycetota > Actinomycetes > Actinomycetales > Microbacteriaceae > Rhodoluna. The sequence goes on along the minus strand of CAITNA010000211.1, from coordinate 2,446 downwards.
GCGCGAGTGGCGAAGTCGATGCCATAGAAGCAAGGCCAGGTAATTGGTGGCGATGAGATGCGCACGTGGATCTCGGCGGCACCTGCCTCGCGCAGCATCTGCACCAGCGCACGCTGAGTGTTGCCACGAACGATCGAATCGTCGATCACGATGATTCGCTTTCCGCGAATCTGCTCCTTCAGCGGGTTGAGCTTTAGGCGAATTCCGCGCTGACGAATGGTTTGCGAAGGCTGAATAAAGGTGCGGCCGACGTATGCGTTCTTCACGAGACCGTGACCAAACGGAATGCCGCTCTCCTGCGAGTAACCGATTGCTGCTGGAGTGCCCGACTCTGGAGTAGGAATTACAAGATCTGCATCGACAGGATATTCGCGCGCAAGTGTGCGACCCATCTCGACGCGGGCGTCATAAACCACGCGACCGTTAATGGTGGTGTCTGGGCGAGCGAGGTAAACATATTCGAAGACGCAACCCGCACGCTTAACTTCTGCGAAGCGCGATGAACGCAAACCGTCTTCGTCGATTGCGATTAGCTCGCCCGGTTCGATTTCTCGAACGAACGATGCACCGACGATGTCGAGTGCGGCAGTCTCGGATGCAACGACCCAACCTCGCTCGAGGCGACCGAGCACGAGTGGTCGCACGCCTTGAGGGTCACGCGCTGCATAAAGAGTGCTCTCATCCATGAAGACGAGACAGAATGCGCCGCGAACTTTTGGAAGCAGGTCGAGTGCGGTTGCCTCGAGTGTGTGATCGAGATCGCCGCTGAGGAGTGCAGTGAGCACCGCGGTGTCGGTGGTGTTGCCGCCGGTTAGGTCGCTGACCTCTTTGCCAGGGTTCTGCTCGCGCAGCATCTCGATGAGGTCGGCGGTGTTGGTGAGGTTTCCGTTGTGCGCAAGTGCGACGGTGCCGCTAGCGGTGCGGCCGAGGGTCGGCTGCGCGTTGCGCCACGAAGATGCGCCGGTGGTCGAATAGCGATTGTGGCCCACTGCGATGTGGCCGACGAGTGACTCGAGAGCGCTCTCGCTGAAAACCTGCGAGACCAGACCCATGTCTTTGTAGACCAGAATCTTTTTGCCGTTTGAGGTTGCGATTCCTGCAGACTCTTGGCCGCGGTGCTGCAACGAGTAAAGACCGAAGAAAGTTAGTTTGGCGACTTCTTCGCCGGGTGCCCAAACTCCGAATACGCCGCACTGATCTTTTGGTGCTTTGTCGTCCGACTCGCTAACCGCGAGATCGAAATTCAGGTGTCCATCGCCTCTAAGCAAGGGCAGTTTCCTGTCGTTGGAGTTGGGCGAAGCGGCTGAAAAACCCGCCGCTACCCTTCAATTTTAGTCGCCGAGACTGCCTTAGAGCGACGACTAAAAATCGCATCCAGGATGACGTATGCCACCCATCCGATGAAGGTGACGAACCCGGTGCCGAATGCCAAAACGAAGAGCAGGAAAGTGCCGGCGACTCCGACCACCAGAGCGACCGCTAGCGATGCGATCAGCCCGATTATTGCGAAGGTGACCATGAAGGCCACCAGCTTTGGCGAGCGACGAAGTTGGACTGTGGTTTGCGAGGTTTTAGGCACGGTTCAATTAAACCAGTGGCAGGTGCTTGCTGATGTCGGCTCTGGTTCCAGAAGCCGCGATTCGACCAGCTTCGGTCAAGGCACTCCAGTTGGTCTCGCCAACCGCGAGCGCGACCCAGTCTGTTGGAGCCATTTCGACCACGTTGGGCGGCGTGCCACGAGTGTGCCGCGGGCCTTCGACGCACTGAACCGCTCCAAACGGCGGCACTCGCACCTCGACCGAGTTGCCAGGAAAGCGACTGCTGAGCTCCTCCAGCAGGAAGCGAACCGAGGTTGCGAGCTGACTCTCGTCGCCGGCGCGGTAGGCCGCGAGCGCGGTCAGGCCATCCTCGGGTTTCACACGTCGTCGCACGACTTAAACTTAGAGGGTGAAAATCTTGGTGCTGGGGTCGGGTGCTCGCGAACACGCGATCACTAAGGCGCTAATCCGCACCGGCACCCCTGCCCACAACATTGTGGTTGCGCCTGGCAATGCCGGCATCGCCTCGGATGCAAGAACCGAGCCTTCACTGAACCCAAACGACCCTGCCGCGGTCACTGCCTTTGCCCTGGCCGAGGGCGTCACCCTGGCCGTTATCGGCCCAGAAGCCCCATTGGTGGCGGGTGTCAGCGACGCCCTGCGTTCGGCGGGCATCCCAGTTTTCGGCCCATCTAAGCGGGCCGCCGAGCTCGAAGGCTCAAAGTCTTTCGCCAAAGAGGTCATGGCCGCCGCCGGTGTGCCGACCGGCATGGCCCGCGAGTGCGACACCCTTGCCGAGGTTGAGGCTGCGATGAACGAGTTCGGCGCCCCATACGTGATCAAGGCCGACGGCCTGGCCGCGGGCAAGGGTGTCATCGTCACGAGCGACCGCGAGGCCGCGCTGGCGC
>CAITNA010000210.1 GCA_903893675.1 uncultured Micrococcales bacterium | reverse complement strand
ACAAGGCCGGCATCATGGCCCACGTGACTGCAATCGAATCGCTTGTCGACCTTGCTGGCCCAGACTTCGAAATCGGCCTGAGCGTGTTTGTCGAGGGTGAAGAAGAAGCTGGCTCGCCGTCGTTCCGCAAATTCTTGGATGAGAACCGAGACATCCTTGAAGCCGATGTCATCATCGTTGCCGACTCTGCGAACTGGACAACCACCATCCCGGCTCTGACCACCACGCTTCGCGGATTGGTCTCGCAGGAGTTCGAGGTTCGCACGCTGGATCACGCCGTGCACTCGGGCATGTATGGCGGCCCGATTCCAGATGCCATGACCGCGATGATCAAGCTGCTCGCAACCCTGCACGACGAAAAGGGCAACGTTGCAGTTCGCGGCCTGGTGCAGGGCAAGGCTGCCGAGCTCGAATACGACGAGGCAACCCTGCGCACCGATAGCGGCCTTCTTGATGGGGTAGAACTCATCGGCGATGGCAGCATCCTCGACCGCATCTGGACAAAGCCGGCGCTCACCGTGATCGGCATCGACGGCATGAACGTGGCCACATCTTCGAACACGCTGCTGCCTGCCGTGAAGGCCAAGGTCAGCATGCGCATTGCGCCGGGGCAGGAGCCAGCCGAGGCCCTGGCCGCGCTTCGCCAGCACCTCAGCGAAAACGCACCTTTCGGCGCCAAAGTCGAGTTCGGCGATGTCGAGCTCGGCAAACCTTTCAAGGCAGACGACTCAGGATGGGCCAAGCAGGTCGCCAGCGGCGCTCTCAGCGCAGCCTTCGGCAACGACGCAGTCGACATCGGCATTGGTGGCTCGATTCCGTTCATCGCCGACCTGCTCGAGGTGTTCCCTAAGGCCCAGATCCTGGTCACCGGCGTCGAAGACGCCGACAGCCGTGCCCACAGCCCGAACGAGTCGGTTCACCTCGAGACCCTTCGCGGGGCGATGGTTGCCGAAACGCTGTTCTTGGCCAAGGGGAATGAACTGCGCATCAACTAGGTTTCAGATTTAGACTGGTATTCAAGGAGTAACAATGAGCGAAACCATGACCCACGAGGTAAACCTCACCGACGCTGCCCGCGACCGCGTGAAAGCCCTTTTTGAGGCTCAGGGATGCCCGGATGCCCGCCTCCGCATCGAGGTAAAGCTCGGTGGCTGCGCAGGCTTCATCTACGACCTATACCCAGACGAGGAACTCACCGATGGCGACCTAGTTCGCGACTTTGGTGGCCTCGAAGTTGTGGCTCACCAGAAGAGTGCAAACTACCTGGTCGGCGCCACCATCGACTATGAAGACACCATCATGAAGCAGGGTTTGACCATCGACAACCCAAACGCCACCGGCTCGTGCGCCTGCGGCAACAGCTTCAACTAAAAGAACCTTTTTATCCGATCCGGCTCCAATTTTTGGGGCCGGATTCGGCCATTAAACCCTTATTTTTCGGCGGTTTGAGCCGTTTTTGCACACATTCGTGCGTAGGATAAATGGGTAATTGTTTTGCACCTGAAGGGCAAATTGTGCGTCGCAAGAATGCAATGAAATGGGCTATTTTGCCCGCAGCTGCATCCCTCATCCTGTTTTTGACCGGATGCACCCCACAGCAGGCGGGCCTCGGCGGCCTTCCAGGGGCGGGGAAGAACATCACTGACCGAAGCGAAGTCATTTCCAACATGTGGAACTACTCGTGGATGGTGCTCTGGGGCGTCGGAATCGTCGCCTGGGGCCTGATGATCTTCGCAATCATCGCTTACCGCCGCCGCAAGGGCGACACCGCCCTGCCAGTGCAGCTGCGCTACAACAACCCAATCGAAGTCTTCTTCACAATCGTTCCTCTGATCATGGTTATCGGCTTCTTCGCCTTTACCACCAAGACCATGGATGAGGTCGGCAAGCCTTACGCCAACCCAGACGTGAAGATCGAGGTTCTCGGCAAGCAGTGGGCATGGGACTTCAACTACACCACCGCAAACGTTTATGACTCGGGCGTTCAGCTTCAGGGCAAGACCGCAGCCGAGCTCAAGGCAAACTACGACGCAAACGCTGCAACGCTTTGGTTGCCAGTGAACAAGAAGGTCGAAATCGATCTGACTTCGCGCGATGTAATCCACTCGTTCTGGGTAGTCGACTTCCTCTACAAGAAGGACGTCTTCCCAGGCAAGGTGAACAAGATTTACTTCACCCCACAGGTAATCGGAACCTACGACGGCAAGTGTGCAGAGCTCTGTGGTGAATACCACTCGATGATGCTTTTCAAGGTTAAGGTCGTTTCGCAGGCCGAATACGACGCGCACATGGCACAGCTTGGCGCCGAGGGCAACCTCGGTCAGCTCAGCGACGGCCTGAACCGCAACCAGAATCTTCCAGGCGACAACCCAAACGTTAGAGGTTAATCGAGATGGCAACCGCTACAGCAACCGCATACCAGTCGGGCAAGAAGACTCAGGGTCGAATCCTGATTGACTGGCTCACCACAACCGACCACAAGAAGATCGGTTACCTCTACCTGATCACCTCGATCGTGTACTTCATGATCGGTGGCGTCATGGCACTGGTCATCCGTGCTCAACTCGCTGCACCTGGCTTGTCAATCGTGGCAAGCAAGGAGCAGTACAACCAGCTGTTCACCATGCACGGCACAATCATGCTGCTGATGTTCGCGACTCCGCTGTTCGCAGCATTCGCAAACATTCTGATGCCGGTTCAGATCGGTGCACCAGACGTGGCGTTCCCGCGTCTTAACGCAATCGCATACTGGCTCTACTTCTTCGGTTCGTTCATCGCAGTAGCCGGCTTCTTCACCCCACAGGGTGCAGCATCGTTCGGTTGGTTTGCCTACGCACCGCTATCGAACACCACGTTCTCACCGGGTCTTGGTGGCGACCTATGGGTCTTCGGCCTTGCGATGAGCGGTTTCGGAACCATCATGGGTGGCGTCAACTTCATCACCACGATCCTGACCATGCGCGTTCCTGGCATGACCATGTTCCGCATGCCGATCTTCACTTGGAACACTCTGGTGACTTCGATTCTCGTCATCATGTGTTTCCCACCGCTTGCAGCAGCTCTGTTCGCACTCGGTGCAGATCGTCGCTTCGGCGCACACATCTTCGACCCAGCCAACGGCGGCCCAATGCTTTGGCAGCACCTGTTTTGGTTCTTCGGTCACCCTGAGGTCTACATCCTTGCGCTTCCGTTCTTCGGAATCGTGTCGGAGATCTTCCCCGTCTTCAGCCGCAAGCCAATCTTTGGTTACAAGACCCTGGTCTTCGCAACCATCGCAATTGCTGCACTTTCGATGACCGTGTGGGCACACCACATGTATGTCACCGGTGGAGTGCTGCTTCCATACTTCGCATTCACCACCATGTTGATTGCTGTTCCAACCGGTGTGAAGGTCTTCAACTGGATTGGAACGATGTGGAAGGGTTCGATCACTTTCGACACCCCGATGCTCTTCGCTCTCGGCTTCTTGACCACCTTCATCTTCGGTGGCTTGACCGGTGTCATCCTGGCAACTCCAACCCTCGACTTCGAGCTCAGCGACAGCTACTTCGTGGTTGCTCACTTCCACTACGTAGTGTTCGGCACCGTTGTGTTTGCGATGTTTGCCGGAATCTACTTCTGGTATCCAAAGATGACCGGCAAGCTGCTCAACGAGCGCATCGGAAAGATTCAGTTCTGGTTGCTGTTCATCGGCTTCCACATGACCTTCTTGATTCAGCACTGGCTGGGCTTCCTCGGTCTGCCACGCCGCTACGCCACCTACCTGGCTAGCGACGCACAGGGCAACGCCGCTTGGATGAACGGACTCTCAACTGTCGGTTCGGTCATCCTGGCTATCTCGATGATTCCGTTCCTGTGGAACGTCTGGATCACCCACAAGCGTGGCGTTCGCACCACCTTGAACGACCCATGGGGCTACGGCCGCTCGCTTGAGTGGGCAACCGGTTCGCCATTCCCACGCCACAACTTCACCTCGATCCCACGTGTTCGCTCGGAGTCTCCAGCATTCGACCTGAACCACCCGGAATTCGCGGCTCCTGAGGCAAAGGCAGGCAAATAAATGAAGTTCAATGGCAACCTGTTTTACTTCCTTTCGGCCTTCTATGTTCTGGCCTCAGGTGGGTACGCGATCTGGTTCAACAACGCGAACCCAAATTCGGATGGGTCTTTCCATTTCGAGCCGATCGGCACTGCAGCTATTGCGATGCTCGCGATCATGTCTGTGTTCTTGGCCTTCTACCTGAAGATGACCAACAAGAAGCAGGGCCCTGTTCCAGAAGACATCGAAACCGCCAACATCGAAGAAGGCGACTTCGAGCAGGGTTACTTTGCTCCTTGGAGCTGGTGGCCACTGCTGATCGGTGGCTTCGGAGCAATCGTGTTCTTGTCACTAGCAGTCGGTTGGTGGTTGTTCTTCATCGGCTT
>CAITNA010000209.1 GCA_903893675.1 uncultured Micrococcales bacterium | reverse complement strand
CAGCCAGACATCCAAGACTTCAAACTCAACACGTTCTCGTCTGCGCCAAAGTGGGGCGCCTCGGCGATCATGTATCAAATCTTCCCTGACCGCTTCGCTCGTTCGAAGCACGCGGATGCACACAAGACTCCGTCGTGGGCAATCGCCAAGAACTGGGGCGACGACGTTATTGGCCACGGCCCTGGCACCTCGGAGCAGCTCTTCGGCGGCGACCTGTGGGGCGTCATCGAGCACCTCGATCACCTGAAGAAGCTCGGCGTGAACCTGGTCTACCTGACCCCGATTTTCCCTGGCCAGTCGAATCACCGCTATGACGCGAGTTCGTTCCACGAGGTCGACCCGATTCTTGGTGGCAACAAGGCATACCAGGCGCTCATCGAGGCCGTGCACCGCAAGGGCATGCGCATCATCGGCGACCTGACCTCTAACCACTCGGGCGACAGCCACGAATGGTTCAAGGCCGCATACAAGAAGCCAGGCGCCAAAGAGAGCAGCTTCTACTACTTCTCTGACAACAACAAGAAGTACGACTCGTGGTTCGGCGTGCCGAGCCTGCCGAAGTTCAACTGGAACAGCAAAGAACTGCGTCGTCGGTTCATCCAAGGTGGCAACTCGGTTGTCGCAAAGTGGCTCAAGAAGCCTTACGGCATCGACGGATGGCGCATCGACGTTGCGAACATGACCGGCCGCATTCGCGACGAAGACATGTACCTCGAGGTCTCGCAGGTTGTTCGCCAGACCATGGTCGACATCAACCCAGACACCATCATGCTCGGTGAATACACCGGCGATGCCGCATACGAAGTTCAGGGCGATGGTTGGCAAGGGGCGATGACCTACTCGAACTTCACCAAGCCGGTTTGGCGTTGGTTCTACAACACGGATGACCGCTCCCGCGGAAAGTTTGCGAAGGGCGTGCCTGGCTACTCGATGTGGGACGGCAACCCGAAGGCGAACGGTCGCGATCTCGTGACTTCGTACACGCAGTTCATCGCCGGCTTCCCATGGCACGTGCGTTTGCACAACATGAACCCGCTCGACACTCATGACATCCCGCGTTTCAAGACTTACGCGATTCCGGGTGCGCAGCGCGTTGCGGCGGGCATGCAGTTCACCTTCCCGGGCATCCCAGTGATCTGGGCTGGCGACGAGTTCGGTCTCGACGGTTACAACGGTGAGAGCTCGCGCACACCATTGCCGTGGAACAACGAACGTCCGAACGACCCGAGCCTGATCGAGCACTACGCGGCGCTTTCGAAGATTCGTCGCGAGAACTCTGCGCTCAACGATGGTTCGATGCGTTTCTTGTATGCCAGCGACGAGGCGATTGTTTACGTTCGAGAGAACGCGAAGCAGGCCATCCTGGTTGCGGTCACCCGTGGCGCCGACGCCAAGATCGCCCTGCCAAAGGACGCCGTTTCTGGTTTGACGAAGGCCGAGAACCTGCTCGGCGGCGGCAAACTTTCGGTGGCCGGCGACAAGGTGAAGGTGCCAGGCAAGGCTCTGACTCTTAACATATGGCGTTTGCCTGCCAAGGGCTAAACCTAGTAATCTAGTCCAGTTGCCTTTTTGGCCAACGCCCTGATAGCTCAGTGGTAGAGCACTTCCATGGTAAGGAAGGGGTCGCGAGT
>CAITNA010000208.1 GCA_903893675.1 uncultured Micrococcales bacterium | reverse complement strand
CGCGACGGTGTTGCCGATGCGCGCGAACTGGTTTCTCGTTTGGCAACAGCAACTACCTTGCCTTTGGTTCTCGACTCGACAGAGCCGGCTGTGCTCGAAGCCGGTCTTGAGTGCCTGGGCGGTCGCGCCATGATCAACTCGGTCAACTTCGAAGACGGCGATGGCCCGACCTCGCGCTTTGCCCGCATCATGCCTTTAGTCAAAGAGCACGGGGCAGCGGTTGTCGCACTGACTATTGACGAGCAGGGTCAGGCTCGCACCGCCGAGACCAAGGTCGAGATCGCCAGCCGCTTAATTGACGACCTCACCGGCAAGTGGGGCATGAACCTTGTCGACATCACGGTCGATGCCCTGACCTTCCCGATTGCCACCGGTCAAGACGAGACCCGCCGCGACGGCATCGAGACCATCGAGGCGATTCGCCAGATCAACGCGAAATACCCTGGCGTGCAGACCACCCTCGGCATCTCGAACATCTCGTTCGGCCTTTCACCGGCAGCACGCCACGTGCTCAACTCGGTGTTCTTGCACGAGTGCCTCGAGGCTGGCTTGACCTCTGCAATCGTGCACGCAGCGCGCATCATGCCGCTGAACCAGATTCCAGAGCACCAGAAGGCCGCAGCTCTCGACCTGGTCTATGACCGTCGCGAATACGACACCGAAGGCAACGTCACCTTTGATCCGCTTTCGAAATATCTCGATGTCTTTGCCGGCGTCGACTCAACCAGCGCAAAGCAGAATCGCGCAGCCGAGCTTGCCGCGCTGCCAATCGATGAGCGTCTTCAGCGCCGCATCATCGATGGCGAGAAGAAGGGCATCGACGCAGACCTAACCGAGGCACTCGAAAAGTGGAGCGCGCTCGAGATCATCAACGATTACCTGCTCAAGGGAATGCAGATCGTCGGCGACCTATTCGGCAGCGGCCAGATGCAGTTGCCGTTCGTGCTGCAATCTGCAGAGACCATGAAGACCGCAGTTGCCTTCCTCGAGCCATTTATCGAAAAGACAGACGCGGTAGGCAAGGGCAAGATTCTGCTGGCCACCGTTCGCGGCGATGTTCACGACATCGGCAAGAACCTCGTCGACATCATCCTTAGCAACAACGGCTACGACACCGTAAACATCGGCATCAAGCAGTCAATCAATGACATCTTGAAGGCTGCAGAGGAGCACGACGTCGACGTGATTGGCATGAGTGGTCTCTTGGTTAAGTCAACCCAGGTCATGCGCGAGAACCTCGAAGAGATGAACCTGCGCGGAGTCGCAAACCGCTGGCCGGTCATCCTAGGTGGCGCTGCACTAACCCGCGCATTCGTTGAACAAGATCTCGCCGAGATTTTCGAGGGTGAAGTTCGCTACGCCCGCGATGCATTCGAGGGCCTTCGACTCATGGATGCACTGGTGCGCATCAAGCGTGGCGAAGCCGTCGAGCTGCCTGAACGCAAGAAGCGCCTAACCGCACCGAACAGTTTGCTTGTTCGCACCGAGCCCGATCTGATTCCAGATCGCTCCGACGTAGCCGCAGACAACACCTTGCCGCAGCCGCCGTTCTGGGGCAGTCGCATCGTAAAGGGCGTTGCGCTTCGCGACTTTGCAAGCTTCTTGGATGAGCGCGCACTCTTCCTTGGCCAGTGGGGTCTCAAGCCTGGCCGCGGCGACGACGGCAAGTCATACGAAGAGCTGGTCGAGACCGAGGGTCGCCCGCGTCTGCGCTACTGGCTAGAGCGAATTGCCACAGAGAACATCCTTGAACCGGCAGTGGTCTACGGCTATTTCCCGGCCGTCAGCGAAGGCAACCAGACCATCATCTTGAACCACGATGATTCCGAAGGAGCGCCAGCCGGAACCGAACGCCTGCGATTCGACTTCCCGCGTCAGACTCGCGATCGTCACCTTTGCCTTAGTGACTTCGTGCGCAACCGCGAGACCGGTGAGGTCGACGTTGTGCCTTTCCAGCTGGTCACCATGGGGCAGCGCCTCACCGAGTTCGCCAACGAACTCTATGCCAAGGGCGAGTTCCGCGAATACATCGAGATTCACGGCCTGGGCGTGCAACTAACCGAGGCCTTAGCCGAATTCTGGCACGCGCGCATCCGTGAAGAATTGGGTTTCGCGAGTGAAGAGCCTAAGACCGTCGACGGCCTGTTCAAGCTTGAATACCGTGGCGCGCGCTACAGCTTCGGCTACCCGGCCTGCCCGAACATGGAAGACCGCCACAAGATTGTCGAACTGCTTCGGCCAGAACGAATTGGAGTGACTCTTAGCGAAGAGTTGCAGATGCACCCGGAGCAGACCACCGACGCGATTGTGATGCACCACCCAGAAGCGAAATACTTCTCAGTATGACCTCACTGCCTCAGGCGAAGCTCGCCGAACTTGCCCGTTCGCGCGGCGAGCGACGCGAAATGGTCATCGACGGCGAGAACACCGTTTATTGGTTTTACAAGGCCAGCGCCAAAAAGTCGCTCGGCTCTCTCATCTTCATTCACGGATACAGAGGCAATCATCACGGCCTCGAGGCGATTGCCGGGGCCATCACGACTCTCGATGTCTACATCCCAGACCTGCCTGGCTTCGGGCAATCTGAGCCATTCGCGCAGAATCACAGCATCGTGCATTATGCGGCCTGGGTCGGCAAGTTCATTGCGGGCCTGAAGTTGAAGGCTAAACCGCACCTGCTCGGTCACTCGTTTGGCAGCATCGTGGTTTCGTGCTTCGCCGCGCAGAGCGATGCCATCGCCAGCCTGATTCTCGAAAACCCGGTTTCGGCCCCGGCTCTGAAAGGCCCGAAGGCAGCCACCACGTTGCTGGTCAAAGGCTTTTTCGCCTTGGCTGCGGCGCTACCTGAGAATGCGGGCGATCGCGTTCTCAAGTCTTGGCCGATGGTGCGCGGCATGAGCATTCTGATGACCAAGTCGCGGCTTCGCGAACTGCGCAAGTGGATCCACGGCCAGCACGACGAGAACTTCAACGACTTCGCATCGCGGCGCGTTGCCCTCGAGGGCTATGCGGCATCTATCTCAAATTGCGTCGCAGACTATGCCAACTCTTTCGCCGTTCCTGTGTTGGCGCTTGTCGCCACCCAGGATGACATCACCAGCATCAAGCAGCAGCGCGAGATGTTTGCCCTCATCGAATCGCGCGCGGAGCTCAAGATTTTCGAGAACGTCGGCCACCTGACTCACTACGAAATTCCGGATCAGATTGCAGCTGCAATCGAGCAGTGGGTGAGTGGCGATGCCTAAAACCAGTTCGAAGAAGCAGCTCATCGGCGGCAACGTTCTCTATTTCGATGCTCGCTACATCCGTGTGAATCACCACGATGGAATCTCTCGCTTTTCGGCTGGGTTGCTCGGGGCCCTGCACGAAACCCATGAGGTCGTTGCAATCATCTCTGACCCACGCCAACTCGACCACCTGCCAAATGGCATCACCCACGTGCAGCTCAATGACCCAACCGACTCCCTTGCCGAGTTGCGCATTGCCCGCAAGCTGAACGCTCTTGGCGCGAAGTTGGTTTACAGCCCGATGCAGACCATGGGCACCGGCGGCCGCAAATACAAAGTCGCGCTGACCCTCCACGATCTGATCTATTACCGACACAAGACTCCGCCGGCAGATTTCAGCCCGCTGATCAAACTGGGCTGGCGCTTGTTTCACCTGACCTACTTGCCGCAGCGTTTTGTTTTGAATCGTGCCGATGCGGTAGTGACCGTTTCAAACACCACGGCAAAACTGATTCGCAAGCACCACCTAACCAACAAGCCGGTATCGGTGGTTTACAACGCCGGGTCTAGCCAGCCGGTTGCGAAGTCTCGCAAATACAGTGCGGGCAACATAGCCCTGGTCTACATGGGCTCGTTCATGGGCTATAAGAATGTAGAGACATTAGTTCGCGCGTTGCAACTGCTCGAAGATTTCGAACTGCACCTGCTCAGTCGAATTTCGGATGCTCGCAAGCAAGAGCTCACAGCTCTCGCCGGAAAAGCCGCTGGCCGCATCAAGTTCTTTGGTGGGGTTAGCGACGAGCAATACCTCGCACAGCTCGACAACGCATTCGCGCTGGTGAGTGCCTCGCTCGATGAAGGTTTCGGCATCCCGCTTATCGAGGCTATGGAACGGGCGACTCCGGTTGTGGTCAGCGACCTCGAAATCTTCGAGGAGGTCGGCGGTCAGGCAGCGAAATACTTTGCCGCCACTGATGCCAAGGCGCTTGCAGCACGCATCCGTGAACTTGATTCGGCCAAGGTTTGGAACCAGGCGAGCAAAGATTCGCTCGAGCAGGCCGAGAAGTTCAGCTGGAAGCAGTCGGCGCAGGCACTGGTTGCCGCACTGGCCAAGCTCTAAACGCTTGGTGTGTGGCCGAGATCGCCGTCTGCCAGCGACTGCGGGCGGTAGCTCTGCACGGTCCAGTGGGTGCCGTCGTGGCGAAGAATGTTCAACGATGTGTTGCCGATGCGCTCACCTTCGGCTGGCAGCTCGTTGTTGCTGGCAATTCGAAGCAGTTTGCGAATCATTGCGCCATGAGTGACCGCAAGCACGCGAGTACCTCGGTAGGTGCCAAGAATTCGGTCGAGAAGCAAATGAGCTCGCTCGCGAAGCGCCTCGAGTGTTTCGCCCTGCGGTGGCACACCACTTGGATGATCGCGCTTCCATTCAGGGTAGGTGAGCCCCTCGGCCTCGCCGAATGAACGCTCGAGAAGCAGGTGTTCGATTGCTACCTCGTCGAAACCGAGGTGAGTCGCTGCGATAGCCGCAGTGTCGCGTGCGCGACTAAGCGGCGATGAGCAGATGAAGTCCCAGTCGGCACGAACCAGTTTTTGACCTGCAGCTTCGGCCTGCGCCAAACCGGTTGCGTTCAGCGGAATGTCGGTGACACCCTGCAGACGAAAGTCGATGTTCCAATCGGTTTGCCCGTGACGCAGCAAACCCAAAATTGTTTCAGTCAATTAGAAGCCTTTCGAGAACAGGGGTGGTGCCGGCATTGATCTTTATCGATGCAAGTTCGTCGGCCTTGGTGGGGCCGAGGTTGACAATGACGACTGGCTTGCCAGCCTTGTGTGCAGACTTTGCAAATCGCAATCCAGAGTTCACCGTGAGCGAAGTGCCTGCGACCAGCAGTGCGCCTGCTCGCTCAAGAGCCTCAGTCGCCGCCAACGCACGTTCAGCCGGCACGCTCTCACCAAAGAACACGACGTCTGGTTTCAATAATCCACCACAGCTCGGACAATTTGGAACCTTGAAATCTGCTGTTGCCTCGACTTCGGCGTCGCCATCAGGCGAGAATTCGATGCTGACATCTTTGCGAACGGTCGGGTTCAATGTGCTTAGCAGCGCATCCATGTCGCGACGGGCGAGCAGCTTGCTGCAACCCATGCATATCACACGATCGAGTCGGCCGTGCAGGTCAATCACGCGCTTAGCCCCAGCAGCCTGGTGCAGGCCATCAACGTTCTGAGTGACCAGTTGCTCAATGCGCGCTTCGGCTCGAGCAATCGCGAAGTGCCCACCGTTTGGCTTGGCCAGTTCGATGCGGCTGAAGCCGACATAGCTTCGAGCCCAGTAACGCGCCCTTGCCTCGGCCGAACCCATGAAAACGTCGTAGGTCATCGGGTGACGCGCCACGCGACCCTCGCCGCGATAGTCGGGGATGCCCGAATCAGTTGAGATGCCAGCCCCGGTCAAAACAAACAACTTCTTGCCTGCTAGCTCTTGTCGAGCGAAATCAACGGCATAGGCAGCGGCTGCCGTTAGCTCGTTTGGATTCGTGTTCGACATGACCCTGATTCTTGAAGTTGCCTTAAGTGTAAAAGTCCCCACCTAAGTGGGGACTTTCCGTTTCGATCGTTGACCGATCTTTGTGTCCGAAAGGGGACTTGAACCCCTACCCTCTATCGAGGACTAGCACCTCAAGCTAGCGCGTCTACCATTCCGCCACCCGGACCGAACAACAAGGGTCAAGGTTAGCACGAACCCTGGGCTTAGTGAATGCCAAGAATCAACCGCCACCTACTTATGAATGCG
>CAITNA010000207.1 GCA_903893675.1 uncultured Micrococcales bacterium | reverse complement strand
TGGACTTTCCCGCAGCACGCTCACGCACCGATTGTTGCCAAGGTCGCCGGTCGGCTTTCAGGCGCTCGACTCGAATTCGAAACCGCAGCCACCGAACTCGCCATCACTTATCGCTCGACCCGAGACACCAACCTGACCAACGGATGGGTCGGCGCACCCTCGATCATCACTGTGACCATTGATAGCTTCGAAGAAAGCATCGGCCACGACAACGGCAACCTCGAGGTCTACAACGACGACCAGTTGGTCGAAACGATTGCGGGCGAAGACTCGGTGGCGCGGTTTGCTTTGCCGAGTGCATCCGAGCCCCGTTTGGTTCAAATTTGGCTGCCACACACCTGCCCCATCGAGCTGATTTCAATCGACTCGGATGCGCCACTCATGCCGGCAGCACGCACGAAGCCCAAGTGGGTGCACTACGGCAGCTCGATCAGCCACTGCGAAGAAGCGAGTGTGCCACCCGGAGTCTGGCCGGCGATAGTTGCCCGTGAACTTGATCTTGACCTCTACAGCCTGGGGCTTGGAGGATGCGCGAACCTTGAGCAGTTCGCAGCCCGAACCATTCGCGAACTGCCGAGTGACTTGATCAGCCTGAAGTTGGGCATCAACGTGGTGAACGGCGCGACCATGACTGCCCGCACATTCGCCCCCGCGGTTCACGGTTTTCTCGACACCATTCGCGAGGCTCGACCCGATGTTCCGATTCTTGTAATTTCGCCTATCTGCTGCCCGGCTCACGAGAACAACCCTGGCCCGACCATGGCAGGCCTTGATGGCAAAGCCGCGGGTCAAGAGTTCGGCCCACACACCTGGATTGGCGAGCTCACTTTGCGCCACATCCGCGCGACTCTCGAAGCACTCGTCGCCCAGCGTTCGACAACTGACCCGAACCTCTATTACATGAATGGTCTCGAACTATTCGACGAGGTGGAAGCCGAGACCATGCCAGACGGCCTGCACCCCGACTCGGATGGCTATGCCCGCATCGCCGCAAACTTCATTGCTGCGCATCCTGGAAAGTGGCGCGCGCTAAAAACTTTTTGATTTTGGCTTCGCTCAATCCGAGAAGTAAAAGCGCTATGCCCAGTGCGGGTTCGGCCTCTTTAGGAGACAGCGTCTTCTTAACCAAGACCGAGTTCATAATTGCAACGGCGCTGTAGCCCAACATCTCGATTCGAATATCGAAATTCTCGGCAGAAATTTCGCCCTTTTTCGCCATCGCTAGGTAAACGGGGCGCGCGCCCTGAATAACGGATTCGACGAGGAACGAGCTTGTAGCCAGAGTGTTGCGAAGCACACTTGCAAAGAACGGGTCTGTTTTCTCAACCCAGAGCAGTCGTTGGAGCACATCAAGAACGGCATCGAAGCTCTGTTCTGCCCCAGCCCCACCGGAGGCTGACTGGACCCAGTCGCTCCAAATCTGATTCAGGGCTTCGCCGAACAATGCATCTTTTGATTCGAAGTACTTGTAGATCGTGGTTGGCGAGACCTGGGCATGTGAGGCAAGTTGCTCAAAGGTTGCTCCTGGCCCGATTTCTGCCAGTACCTCTAAGGCGGCCTTGATGAGAGCGGCGCGATTGCGCTGAACGTAGGCTGACTGCCTGCCGCCTGGCACTTTGGAGGTCTGCTGTTTCGCTGCCATGACTCGATTTTAGAATCTGCACCCCCGGCAGCGCAGCCCAAAGTTGGATAAAACGCACAAATTTGCAAACCTCATTGTTATATGACATATTCCTTCAAGATTGGTAAGTATCTACAAACTTCGAACGGAAGCCAAAAACGATGATTAGTCAAAAAGTGCGTCTCGTCTCCTCAAGAATCCTCGGCAGCGCTCTGGCGCTTTGCCTAGCAGTCGTAGGGCTAGTCGCGACTCCTGCTCAGGCGACCAACCCCACTAAAGCAGATTGCCAAGCGCAGCAAACGATCTTGTCGATTCCAACTGGGATGACCTTTGATTCAAACGGATCCCTCTATGAAACCGAAGGAGGTTGGTTTACCAGCAGCGGCCTAAGCCTGGTTCGAAAGGTTGACCCAACTACCGGTGACTCCACCATTTTCGCCGGCTCTTCGCTTGAGGGTTTTAGTGGCGATGGTGGACCAGCAAACCGCGCCAAGCTTGCCGGGCCATCGGGCGTCGCGTTCAACGCCGCCGGTGATGCATTCATAACTGACACCAGAAACAACCGAATTCGCAAGGTCGATCACACAACCGGGTTCATCTCGACAATTGCCGGTGATGGCTCTCAGCGCTCTCAAGGCTATGGAGCAAGCCAGCTTGCCTCGCAAGCAAAAATCACAAGCCCCTTCGGCATCGTGGTTGCTGCTAACGGCGACATCTACTTTTCACAGTATTTCATCGGTGTTGTTTCAAAAATCGATCACACTACGGGATTCATTACTGACATCGCTGGCATCGGGCAGAGTGCGGTCGGTGCGGGCAGTGGAACTGCGACATCAATTGCTTTGAACCAGCCAACCTGGCTCGCCATCGATGCAGCTGGCAACATTTACATCTCCGACACTGACAGCAACCTCGTGCGCAAGGTCACTCCATCGGGTGCTTTGACTACCGTTGCGGGCATCCCTGGACAGTCAGGGTTCTCTGGCGATGGCGGATTAGCATCAGCGGCCAAACTCAACAGCCCCCAGGGCCTGGCCACAGACTCGTTGGGCAATTTGTACATCACAGATCGCAATAACTATCTGGTTCGCAAGGTCGATCACGCATCAGGAATCATCATGACCATCGCTGGTCTAACCGGTGAATCAGATGGCGACTATGGCCACCCTCTAGGAGGAACAGCCGCGATCGGAACGAAACTGAACCCAACAGGGCTGACCGTTGGCCCAAATGGCGTGGTCTACATCGCCGAATTCGATTCGAACACGATCAGTGCCGTGAACCAGACCTCGGGTCAATTAACCCGACTCACCGGCGGTTCGCCAGCGGGCTCGACCAACTACTCGGGCGATGGCGGCCAAGCTAAGGACGCCGGTTTCTCGAGTAACCCGCAGGGACTCTACGTCGACCCTGCAACATCTGATATTTATGTAAGCAACGGCAACATCCGAAAGATCAACGCCCAGACTGGAATCGTCACCAATTTTGCTGGTGGCGCATCCGCGGATTATGACAACACCAGCACGGGCCTGGCCACAGACGCCAATCTCTGGAACCCATCCGCGCTTGTGAAGGATGCCGCTGGAGACTTCTATTTCGTTGAAGCCAACCCTCGCGGTGTATTGCGAAAGATTAACCACCTCACCGGTGTCATGACAACAATCGCTGGCGGCGGCAACGGCGGCGACAACATCCTGGCAACTAATGCGGCCCTAGATTCGCCAACTTCGGTGGCGATCGACGCTGCAGGCAACTTCTACATCTCTGAGTGGGGCGGCGCGAATGACATTCGACGCGTTGACCACGCAACCAAAATCATCACAACCATCGCGGGCAACAGTCACGCCTATGACTACACCGGCGATGGCGGGCAGGCAACTGCGGCGAAATTTAATTCGATTCAATCGATTGCATTTGACCCATCGGGCAATTTGATTGTGGCCGACACGGGTAACCAGGTGATGCGCAAGATCAACATGACCACCGGCATCGTGACGAGAATTGCCGGCACCGGGACCATGGGCCATTCAGGTGACGGGGGCCTGGCAACTAGTGCGATGCTCACTGGCCCTTCATACCAGTCGAGTATTGCCGTTGACGCATCGGGCAACGTCTACTGGGAGGAAGGTAACAACACCGGTGGCACCATTAGCATTCGCAAGCTCACCGTTCAAACTGGCATCATCAGCACGGTGATTTCAGACACCACGGGATCGCTTGCCCTTGATAGCGCCGGTCACCTACTCCTTGCATCGTGGAATGGCGGAATCTTCAAGTACACAATTGCCACAGAAGCATTCGAGCTGGTCGCTGGAAACCCTGGGCTCTACCCGACTCTCTGCAACCTGAAAATTGCAACTCCTGTTGCAAGCGTCGCCGCTGGGTCTGCACCTAACTCCCAGGTGGCAACGATTCCGGCTGGAGTGGCTGTGGCGGCGATTCCTGCAAGTCAAAGCCTGCCTGCGACGACCCTGAACTTCGCAGCAACCACTGGCGCGGCCACGGTGACGGTCGTGCCGGTTACAACGAACCCGGCGAGCTCGTCGGCCACTCCGTTTGTGATTTCCAGTTCGACAAAGATTGTCGACATCCAGGTATCAGGCATCAGCGGGCCGGTGACGGTCTGTCTCGAAGGTTCGGCGACGGATCACCTGTATCACTTCACAGGTGGCGCGTGTGTTGAGCTCTCGCAGCCGACCTACGTTAACGGGCAGGTATGCGGTGTAACCACTAGCTTCTCGCCATTCACC
>CAITNA010000206.1 GCA_903893675.1 uncultured Micrococcales bacterium | reverse complement strand
GCACCGCGCAAGTCGGTTGCCGCCGAAGGCCACCCACAGAACCTCGGTGTGCGCATCTACATGGTGCTTGCCCACGCCGTTGGCGCTGGCGCCCGCGCACTCAGCCCAGACAAGATCGAAAAGCACGAGCGCCGCGACGGCTTTCCGTTCGCAATCTTCCTGCTTGGCGTAATCGGGGCAGTCACCACCTGGTTCTTGGCCAAGAACGATGTCGCTAAAGAGCTAAACGCCCACAGTGCCGGCCTGCTTTTTGGCAAGTTGGCCTACGCACTGCCTGTCGTGGCGGTTATTTTCGCCATCTATCTGATGCGCAACCCATCGTCGGTCAAAGACAACGCCCGAATCAGCTTTGGCTTGTTCCTCTTCGTGGTCTCTGTCTCAGGTTTCTTCCACCTATTCAGCACGCACCCTGAGCCAAGTGCAGGCGCCTGGCCATTGACCATCGCCGGCGGCCTGTTCGGCTGGCTGATCTCGTGGCCGCTGCTAAACACCATCACCATCTGGGGAGCAGTGCCGGTTATGGCCATCGTGGCCCTGGGGTCGGTGCTCATCATGAGCAAAACCGCGCCAACGCGCATCCCAGAGCGTCTGCGTGAGCTTCGCGAGTTCGCTTTCGGCGAGGGCAAGGCCGTCGAGGCCGAAGAAGAAGTCATCGACGAGATTCCAGATGCCTTCGATGGCACCAAGGCGCCGTGGTGGCGTCGCGGCAAGGCCGAGGGCGACCAGTTCGACAGCGCATTCGACCAGGCGATCATCACTGAGCCTCGCGACGATGATGCCGACAACAACTTCGACGAACTCTTCAACGCCACGCAAGAGCACGAGATTCCTTCTGTCGACGCTTCTCCTGCTACCGAGCCGATTCCGGTTCTGCCTGAGCCTCACGAAAACTCGGATGCACCTGCCGGCGCCATCGACGCTGACACCGCACCCGGCGAAGCCGTCGCAGAAAAGCCAAAGCCAGTTCGCATGAAGCCATACGTTCTTCCATCGAAGAACGTACTCGGCGCCGGAACCGTGCCAAAGACCCGCACCGCTGCCAACGACGCAATCGTCGGAGCCATCGACAACGTATTCCAGGAGTTCCAGATCGCCGCTCGCGTGGTTGGTTACTCGCGTGGTCCAACAGTCACTCGCTACGAGGTTGAGCTTGCTCCGGGCACGCGCGTCGAGGCCGTTAGCCGCCTCAGCAACAACCTTGCTTACGCCGTTGCATCAAACGAAGTTCGCCTGCTCACCCCAATTCCGGGCAAGTCGCTGATCGGTGTCGAGATTCCGAACACCGACCGCGAAATCGTTTCACTCGGCGATGTACTTCGCTCTGCGGCGGCAACCGAGAGCGCACATCCACTCACCATCGGTGTCGGCAAAGACGTCGAGGGTGGCTTCGTGGTTGCCAACCTCGCCAAGATGCCGCACCTATTGGTCGCAGGTGCGACAGGTGCCGGAAAGTCGTCGTTCGTCAATTCGATGATCACCTCGATTCTGATGCGCGCAAAGCCATCCGAAGTTCGCATGGTGCTCATCGACCCGAAGCGCGTTGAGCTTTCTGCATACCAGGGGGTTCCACACCTGATCACGCCGATCATCACCGACGCGAAGAAGGCAGCCGAGATTCTGCAATGGGTCGTCAAAGAGATGGATGCTCGCTACGACGACCTCGCATCGTTCGGCTACAAGCACGTCGACGACTTCAACAAAGACATCGTTGCCGGCAAAATCAAGTTGCCAGAGGGCAGCGAGCGCGTGCTGCAGCCATACCCATACCTACTCGTCGTTGTCGATGAGCTCGCCGACCTGATGATTGTTGCTCCGCGCGACGTCGAAGACTCAATCGTTCGCATCACTCAGCTTGCTCGTGCATCTGGCATTCACCTGGTGCTTGCAACCCAGCGCCCTTCGGTCGACGTGGTTACCGGTTTGATCAAGGCCAACGTGCCAAGCCGTCTGGCGTTCTCGGTGTCATCGGCTACCGACTCGCGAGTCATCTTGGATGAGGTCGGTGCAGACAAGCTCATTGGTCAGGGTGACGCTCTGTTCAGCCCAATGGGAACAGCTAAGCCAATGCGTGTGCAGGGCGCTTGGCTGCCAGAGGCCGAGCTTCAGGCAGTCGTTGATCACGTCAAGGCGCAGATGCAGCCTGAGTATCGCAAGGACGCCGAAGAAGTTAAGCAGGTCAACAAGGTTGCAGAAGACATCGGGGGGGACCTCGACGAATTGCTGCAGGCGGCCGAGCTTGTCATCAATGCGCAGTTCGGTTCAACCTCGATGCTGCAGCGCAAACTGCGCATTGGTTTTGCCAAGGCTGGCCGCCTAATGGATCTGCTCGAGTCTCGCTCAATCGTCGGCCCGAGTGAAGGCGGCAAAGCCCGCGAGGTACTTGTTAAGACAGAGGCGTTGGCCCAGGTGCTCGCATCGCTTCGCGGCGAGCCAGGTGCCAACTCGACCCCTGAGGTTCGTCAGGCCGCTGCCGAGATCGACTCTGCAGGCTTCGAGTCTTTGGCTGCAGGTGACCCGGCGAACCACATCCGAGTTGTAGACGAAGACGATGAAGACGACGACGGCGAAGACGCCTGGTCGCTAACCGGTCGCCGCTAATGCGCATCAATCTGCCGAACTTAATCACGATTGTTCGAATCGCGCTGGTTCCACTTTTCATCTGGCTGCTGTTCGCAGTCGACTCGGGCAATGGCTTTCAGCGCTGGGCAACCGTTGCCGCGTTCATCGCCCTGATTCTCACCGACAGCCTCGACGGTCAGATTGCTCGACGCAAGAACCTGATCACCAACCTCGGCAAACTGCTCGACCCGATTGCAGACAAGTTCCTGCTCGGCGGCGCACTGATTGCGCTTTCTAGCCTTGGTCGCATCGACTGGTGGATCACGATCCTGATTTTGATTCGCGAATTCGGCATCACCGCATACCGGTTGATTGTTGCCAACAAACGAGTGGTCGCGGCCTCAAGCTCGGGCAAGGTTAAGACCGTGCTTCAGTCGGTCGCGATTGGCTTCTACCTTTCGCCACTCGCAGACTGGCTGACTCCGGTCGGCGTAATTCAGCTGGTCATCTTGTATGCGGCACTTATCTCTACGCTCGCCAGTGGTTTTCAATATCTAAATGCCGAGCGAAAGTTGCAGCGATGACTGAGCATCTGGTCGAAGCCGAGCAGATGCTCGCCGAGCTCGTGCCGAAGATGAAAAGCCGTGGGCTTCACCTCGCTGTTGCCGAGTCACTCACCGGTGGTGCACTTAGCGCCGCAATCGTTTCAGTGCCTGGCGCATCCAAAGTTTTTCTAGGTTCGATCACCGCTTACACAAATTCGATCAAGATGCACTTGCTTGGTGTCAGTTCCGACACCATTGAGCAGCACGGTGCGGTCAGCGCGCAGACCGCAACCGAAATGGCCTGGCGCGCAAAGATGCTTCTGCACGACGCTGGGTTGGTTTCAGTTTCGAGCACTATTGGCCTTGCCACCACCGGGGTAGCCGGTCCAGACGCCGACGGCGAGCACCAGCCCGGCGAGGTCTTCATTGCTGCAGTTGATCAGAACGGCAATGTTCACATCGAACACCACCACTTTGCCGGCACTCGCGCAGATGTGCGTGCGGCGACCGTGCACGCCGCCGTCGTGCTGCTCAGTTCGCTGCTAGCGAAGTAGCCGCGTTCCCTGAACATTCAGGGAATTATTAGCCTTTCCGAGGGGTTTTTGTCGGTACCTGCCATTAGAGTTTTGTGAATCAGGAGTTCGGCACCCGCCGGCTCGGCAGTCAGAGGAGGCCCGGATGCTTATCCGTCAAGAAATCGGTGACGTGCTTCGCGATTTCCGCCAGCGCCAAAACCAGACCCTTCGTCAGGTTGCCTCACGCGCCAACGTTGCCCTCGGCTACCTCAGCGAGATCGAGCGAGGCCAAAAAGAAGCTTCTTCTGAGATCCTCGGCTCGCTTGCAGAGGCACTGGGCACCCCGGTTTCGGTCCTCCTCCGTGAAGTGGCAGACCGCATGGCCATGATCGAGGGCATCAAGGTCCCAGACAGCATCCCAGACTCGGTCACTGCCGAGGTAAACGGCGATTTCGACGAGTTCGACCGCTTCTTGCTTGGCACCACCAAAGAGGCCACCGAGGCCAAGAACCGCCAGACCACCGGCCGCTAGGCCTTCCGGGTCTAAGTGCGCCTCAGTCAATTCCAAGAGCTTATGGCCGATGAATTCGGCGAAGTTCACGCATCCGTGCTGCTAAACGACCTGGTTCTGTTGCCCCTGGGCGAAAAGACCGGCCAGGCTGCCTTGGATGCGGGCGAAGACCCACGCGACGTATGGCTGGCCATCTGTGCCGCCATGGATGTGCCCAAAGATCGCTGGCACGGAAAGCCGCAAAAGAACAAAAAGCCGAATTAGCGACACGCGGGGCGAAGATTTATTCGAAAATCTGTTCGAAACCTGCTAACCTGCTAACAACCGAGCCGTTGAGGCTAGTTCTCAACAGATTCGGCGACAGACGGCCTCAATGTCGGATGTCGCACCTAGTGTCAATTGAAATAGAAGCACTTAGAAAGAGGAAAAATGCCATCAGCAGCAGACCGCGAAAAGGCCCTCGACACGGCACTTGCTCAGATTGACCGTCAGTTCGGCAAGGGCTCGGTAATGCGTCTCGGTTCAGAAGAGCGCGCGCCAGTTGAAACCATTTCGACCGGCTCAATCGCCCTAGACGTTGCCCTGGGCACCGGCGGCCTTCCAAAGGGCCGCATCGTCGAGGTCTACGGCCCAGAATCTTCAGGTAAGACCACCGTGGCTCTCCACGCAATTGCCAACGCACAGCGCGCTGGCGGCATCGCTGCCTTCATCGACGCCGA
Organism: uncultured Micrococcales bacterium; assembly: GCA_903893675.1. Classification (GTDB taxonomy): domain Bacteria; phylum Actinomycetota; class Actinomycetes; order Actinomycetales; family Microbacteriaceae; genus Rhodoluna. The sequence continues at coordinate 6,041 of CAITNA010000206.1, read as the reverse complement.
GCACGCACTCGACCCTGAATACGCCAAGGCGCTCGGCGTCAACATCGACGACCTCCTGGTTTCACAGCCAGACACCGGTGAGCAGGCCCTAGAGATCGCAGACATGCTGATCCGCTCGGGCTCAATCGACATCATTGTCATCGACTCGGTTGCAGCACTTGTTCCTCGCGCTGAAATCGAAGGCGAGATGGGTGACTCACACGTTGGCCTCCAGGCTCGACTCATGTCGCAGGCTCTTCGCAAGTTGACCGGTGCATTGAGCAACACCGGCACCACCATGATTTTCATCAACCAGCTGCGCGAGAAGATCGGTGTCTTCTTCGGAAGCCCAGAAACCACCGCCGGTGGTAAGGCCCTGAAGTTCTACGCCTCGGTTCGTCTCGACATCCGTCGCATCGAAACTTTGAAAGACGGCACCGACGCAGTCGGAAACCGCACTCGTGTGAAGGTGGTCAAGAACAAGCTTGCTGCTCCTTTCAAGCAGGCCGAATTCGACATCATCTACGGTGTCGGCATCTCGCGCGAAGGTTCGCTGCTCGACTTCGGTGTTGAGCACGAGATCGTCAAGAAGTCTGGTGCCTGGTACACCTACGAAGGTGAGCAACTCGGTCAGGGCAAAGAGAACTCTCGCAAGTTCCTCATCGAGAACCCTGCTACCGCAGACGAGATCGAGAAGAAGATCAAAGTCAAGCTTGGAATCGGCGTGCCACGTGCAGTTGCCGACCTGCCAGCCGAACCGGAAGCAGCTGCAGAAGCTGTTACCGAGAAGGCTGAAAAGCCTGCTAAGGCCGCTACTGCCTAAGCATGCTTGAAAGCAACCGGGGTGAATCCCCCTCGCGAAAGCGGCGCAAGCCAAAGTCCGAGGGCGAAGATTCACCCCGTTCGCTTTCTCCGGAGCGCCAAGAGCAGCGAGCCCGAAACGTATTGCTCTACCAACTGAGTCGCTCAGCGAAGACGGCAAAGCAGTGTCGCGACATCCTGGCGAAGCGTGAGATCGACCCCGAGATTGCCGAGTCGGTGATTCAGCGCTACATCGAGGTCGGGCTAATCGACGATCAGGCCGTTGCTCAGACCCTCACCAACTCGAGGCGCAAATACAAGGGGCTTTCCCGAACCGCCATCAAGCGAGAACTAGGTGAGAAGGGCATTTCAGCCGAGGTGATTGAAGCATCCGTAGCTGAATTCGACGCCGACTCCGAGGTCGCGGTGGCCACAGAATTGGCGGTCAAACGCATCCAAAGACTGGCGGGCCTCGATCGAGATGTCAGGCAGCGCAGGCTCACTGGCTACCTAGCTAGAAAGGGTTACAGCAGCGGCCACATCATTGCGGCAATCAAAGCTGCCGAGGCTGAATTGGCCCTCCAAGGGTAAAATTTCAGCAATGTCCACCTCGCCTCGCACCTACGAAGTGCGCACCTTTGGTTGCGCTATGAACGTGCACGACTCCCAGCGCCTTTCGGGCATGCTCGAGGCGGCTGGCTATGTTGAGGCCAGCGAGGGCGACGCCGACATCGTTGTGTTCAACACCTGCGCAGTTCGCGAGAACGCCGACAATCGCCTCTATGGAAACCTCGGTGTGCTGAACGAAAAGAAGAAGGAAAAGCCCGAGCTGCAGATTGCTGTCGGTGGCTGCCTAGCGCAGAAAGACCGCGACACGATCGTTGCCAAAGCGCCGTGGGTTGACGTAGTTTTCGGCACGCACAACATCGGCAGCCTGCCAACCTTGCTCGAGCGCGCGCGACACAACCACGAAGCCCAGGTTGAGATTGTTGAGGCGCTTGAGACTTTCCCGAGCAGCCTTCCAACTCGTCGCGATTCGACCTTCTCTGGTCTGGTTAGCATCTCGGTCGGTTGCAACAACACCTGCACCTTCTGCATCGTTCCATCGCTTCGAGGCAAGGAGCGCGATCGTTCACCCGAGGATGTGCTGTCAGAGATTCGTGCTTTGGTTGCCGATGGCGTTGCCGAGGTAACCCTGCTCGGACAAAACGTTAACACCTACGGCGTCGAGTTCGGAGACAAGGGTGCGTTTGCCAAGCTGCTTCGAGCCTGCGGTGAAATCGAAGGCCTTGAGCGCGTTCGCTTCACCTCTCCGCACCCTGCCGCTTTCACCGACGATGTCATCGAAGCTATGGCCGAGACACACAACGTGATGCCGCAGTTGCACATGCCTCTGCAGTCGGGCAGCGACAAGGTGCTCAAAGACATGCGCCGCAGCTACCGCAGTGAAAAGTACCTTGGCATCCTCGATCGCGTTCGCGCGGCAATGCCAGACGCTGCAATTTCGACAGACATTATCGTCGGCTTCCCGGGTGAGACCGAAGAAGACTTCCTGGAAACCATGCGAGTGGTTGAGGCAGCCCGCTTCGCTGTGGCCTACACCTTCCAATACTCAAAGCGACCAGGCACCCCGGCAGCCGACCTGCCAGATCAGCTGCCGAAGCAGGTCGTTCAGGAGCGCTACGAGCGCCTGCTTCGCCTGGTCAACCAAGTGGCTCTCGAAGAAAACCAGAAGCAAATCGGCAAGACCGTCGAGGTACTGGTTGGGGCAGAAGGACGCAAGGATGACCGCACAGCCCGCCTGTCTGGCCGCGCGCGCGACAATCGCCTGGTGCACTTTGAGTTCCCGGCAGACGGCCCTGAACCTCGCCCGGGCGACCTGGTGACCTGCACCATCACCTCGGCTGCGCCATATCACGTAATCGCAGACCTTGGCCCTGACTTAAACTTCTCGGTTCGTGCCACCGCGGCAGGCGATGCCTGGGATCGCCAGCAAGCCGAGTTGTGCAGCACAGACCCGCACGCCAGCGCTGGTGGCTCGGTGACCCTCAACATCGGCACCAAGCCAAAGCGATGAACACTTCTGAGGCACAGCCTCGACTGATCGCCGTCGTCGGCCCAACCGGCACAGGCAAGTCAGAGCTCGCACTTCAACTTGCAGAACAACTGATTTCGATTGGCCGACCTGCCGAAATCGTCAACACCGATTCGATGCAGTTTTACCGAGGCATGAACATCGGCACCGCGAAGCTTTCTCTCGAGGAACGCCGAGGCATAACGCATCACATGATCGATGTGCTGAACATCCGAGATGAATCAACTGCTGCCGAATACCAGGCCCAGGTTCGCCCGCTTATTCTCGATTTGCAGAGCAGGGGAGTAACCCCGATTCTTGCTGGCGGGTCCATGCTTTACATCGCCGCAGCTCTGAACACTTTCGAATTCCCAGCACGTGATGAGGGCTTGCGTGCAGAGCTCGAGGCCGAGCTCGAGGCGCACGGCTCACGTGCCATGCACGCTCGCATCGCCGAGATTGATCCAATTGCAGCGTCGCGTCTCGACGCAGACAACCCGCGTCGCATAGTGCGCGCGCTTGAAATTTTGCTGCTCACCGGCGAACCTTTCGCGGCGGCACTTCCAGCAAAGACCGAGTCGTGGCAGCCGGTGCTCGAGATCGGTCTCAACTCAGAGCGAGCGCACCTTGTGCAGCGTCTCGAAGACCGCGTAACCAAAATGTGGCAGCAGGGACTGGTCGCTGAGGCCGAGAGCCTGATTCCAGAGGGCATCCGCGAGGGCAAGACATCGTCGAGAGCAATCGGTTACGCCCAGGCACTTGGTCAACTCGATGGGCAAGTCAGCGAAAAAGATGCCATGGAGATCACCACGCGTCTGACCCAGCGTTATGCCCGCCGACAGGTCTCATGGTTCCGTCGCGACGAACGCATTCACTGGTTCGACTACCAAAACCCAGATCTTTTCTCAGATGTGCTCGAGCGGGCCCGTCGCGAAGCGCCAAACCTATTCGGCTAGCCGCGAATAGGCTAGAGCCATGACTCGCATCGACTTCACCAAGGGGCACGGAACCGGCAACGACTTCGTGCTAGTGCTCGATGCCGATGGCGAGCTGCAGCTCACATCGAAGCAGATCGCGGCGATTTGCGACCGCCACTTTGGAATTGGAGCCGATGGGTTCATCCGCGTCGTGCGCAGCAAGCACATCGCTGAAGGTAAGGCAATTCTTGAGGCCGAACCTGAGGCCGAGTGGTTCATGGACTACTACAACCAGGATGGCTCAACCGCCGAGATGTGTGGCAACGGGTCACGAGTTTTCGCACGCTACCTAACCGAAAAGGGTCTGGTCGAACTTGGCGAGGGCGACACTCTCAGCATCGGCACTCGCGCAGGCGTTCGCGACATTCAGCGCAACCTTGCCGGTTTTGTGGTCGACATGGGGCGTTGGCGCCTCGAGAGTGACGAAGTCACTGTGCACGCCCACAACCTTGCCGTGGCGCGACCAGGTCAGGGCATCAACGTGGGCAACCCACACGTTGTCGTTGCCCTCGAGAGCAAAGCAGAACTCGACGCACTCGAACTCCTTAGCGCGCCGAAACTAGAACCAACTCCTGAGGCTGGTGCGAATGTCGAATTCGTTGTTGCCGACGAGATCAAGAACGGCGTCGGCTACATCTCGATGCGCGTTTTCGAGCGCGGGGTAGGCGAAACACTCTCCTGTGGAACCGGCATCTGTGCCGCCGCGCTCGCAACTCGCTACTGGGCCGGAACCGGAGCGCCTAACACCTGGCAGGTAACCGTTCCTGGCGGCACACTTGGTGTTCGCATGTTCCCAACGGAAGAGGGCGAACACGTTGGGCTAAGTGGCCCGGCAGTTCTGTCTTTCGAAGGTCAGCTCGACCTCGAATCGCTCTAAACCCGGCGACTCTAATCGTTCTGCTCTAAGCCTTCGCGACCCTAAACACTCTGAAACTCTTCGCGGTTTCAACGCGCTCGCTAGCAAGATCTGCAAAGGTTTCCTGAATCCAGGCGAGCAGCGAGTCTGCGCCCAAGTTCTTGGCCACCACCAGGTAACCCTCGCACTCCTCGGCTAGGCGAGGCAACCAGGTCTGCAAAATCTCGTGCAGGGCATCTTTGCCGACTCGAATGGGCGGGTTCGACCAGATTCCGGTGAACTCCAGATCGGCAGGCACATCTTCAGGTCGGCAAACTTTGACGTTGGTTACCCCGGCACGCGCGGCGTTGGTGCGGGTTAGCTCGAGTGAACGTTCGTTGACGTCAATGGCCCAAACAGTGGCATCAGGGTTGGCCAGTGCCAAGGCGATTGCGATTGGTCCCCAGCCGCAGCCGATGTCGAGCAGGTTTCCAGAATTTGGTGCCTCATCGAGGTGGCCGAGCAAAATGGCGGTTCCCGTATCCAAGTGATCTGGGCTAAATGTGCCGCCAGCGGTTTCAAGGGTCAGCTCACGGCCGGCCAACTGAACCTTGATCTGTTTGCTCTTGAATTCAGATTGCGGCTCTTGGCTGAAGTAGTGATCGCCCGACATGAGGGCAAGATTATCCCAACTAGGGTTGTTTCGATGGCAGACGAACAGACACCAATCGACCGCGGGGCAGAGGTCATCGACCGCATCCTGCGTCGAGGTGCAAAGGCTGCCGCCATCAGTGACTTGGATGTCGAACATGGCAGTTTCGATGGCGACCAACTCGATCTCGAAGAGCGAAACGCGCTTCGACGTGTGGCTGGTCTTTCGACCGAGCGCGAAGACATTTCAGACGTCGAGTATCGCCAGCTGCGTCTCGAGAAGGTCATTCTCATTGGAATCTGGGGCGAGCAATCTCTCGCCGAAGCCGAGAACTCGATGCGTGAGCTTGCCGCACTTGCCGAGACCGCTGGCGCCGAAGTGCTCGACGGGCTACTACAGCGACGCGCGCATCCTGACCCGGCAACTTATTTGGGCAAGGGCAAGGCGGCAGAGCTAAAGGCTCTGGTCGCAGCCGTTGGTGCTGACACCGTGATCGCAGACACCGAGCTCGCGCCGTCACAGCGTCGTGAACTTGAAAACGTCGTGAATGCCAAGGTCATCGACCGCACGGCAGTGATCCTCGACATCTTTGCCCAGCACGCGAAGAGCCGTGAGGGCAAGGCGCAGGTCGAGCTTGCGCAGCTCGAATACCTTTTGCCTCGTCTTCGCGGATGGGGTGAGTGCTGGCCGTGCTGCTGGCACCTGTGATTCCTAAGGCAACCG
>CAITNA010000205.1 GCA_903893675.1 uncultured Micrococcales bacterium | reverse complement strand
TGCAAACGGAACTTCGTCGCGTTGCGAGCGCCATCAATCATGTTGATGAACACATCGGCATTACCGGGATAGTTGCGCAGAGTGCGATCTAGATCTTGCAGTGCATCGCGGGTGGCAGTGAAATCACGAACGTTCAACTGCACCGGCGAGCTGTCGTCGATTGATGCGTCAATTAGATCGATGCGCTGGGCATTGATGTTCTTCGAATCGTCGCGCAGCGAGATGCGACCACGGATGGCCACAAACTGGTCTGGCGCAAGCTTCGGGCCATATTCGAGATAGGTCTTGCCCATCAGCATCACGGTCATCTCGCTGTCGAGGTCTTCTAGAGTCACGATGGCATAGGCGTTTCCGCTTCGCGCAGTCTTGCGCTCGATTGCGGTGATCAAACCAGCGACGGTGACGACCTGGCCGTCTTCTAGTCGCTCGTTGTCTTGAAGCTCGGCGATCGAGATTTCGCTGAAGCGAGCAACCTGAGCCTCGAGCCCGGCAAGCGGGTGGTCGCTCACATAGAGGCCGAGCATTTCACGTTCTTTGGCGAGCTTTTCCTTCTTGCCCCACTCCGCGCGCTCTGGCACAACTACTCCAAAGCCGCTGTGGTCGGCGAAGAGGTCGCCAAAGAGGTCGTCCTGGCCAAGGGCCTCTTGGCGCTTAGTAGCGCTTAGCGAATCGACCGCGGTCTCGTGAATTTCGATTAGGGCACGGCGGGTGTGGCCGAAGGAGTCGAATGCACCAGCCTGTGCCAGTGAAGCCACGGTGCGCTTGGTGCAGACCACCTGAGGCACCTTCTTCAAGAAGTCGTTGAAATCACTGAAGCGGCCCTTGGTCTCGCGAGTCTCGACGATTGCCGAAACCACGTTGTGGCCAACGTTGCGAATAGCGCCGAGGCCAAAGCGAATGTCGTTGCCGACCGCGCTGAAGTTGCCGACCGACTCATTTACGTCAGGGGCCAAAACCTGAATGCCGAGCTTGCGACACTCGGCAAGGTAGATTCCGAGCTTGTCTTTGCTGTCGCCCACGCTGGTGAGCAGCGCCGCCATGTATTCGGCGGTGTAGTTCGCCTTGAGATAGGCGGTCCAGTAGCTGATCACGCCATAGGCGGCACTGTGTGCGCGGTTGAATGCGTAGTCGGCAAACGGCTCGAGCGTATCCCAGAGTTTTTTGATTGCACCCTCGGTGTAACCGTTGGCCTTCATGCCCGCAGAGAAGTCACCGTACTGCTTGTCGAGCTCTTCTTTGTCTTTCTTGCCCATTGCGCGGCGAAGCAAGTCTGCTTGACCTAGAGTGAAGCCTGCTGCCTTCTGCGCAGCGGCCATAACCTGCTCTTGGTAAACGATAAGACCGTAGGTCTCGCCAAGAATCTCAGAGTGCGACTCGTCGAGCTCTTTGTGAATTGGCTCGATCTCTTGCAGACCGTTCTTGCGAAGCGCATAGTTCGTGTGCGAGTTCATTCCCATCGGGCCTGGGCGATACAGCGCGATAGCTGCCGAGATGTGCTCAAACTTGGATGGCTTCATCAAGCGAAGCAGCGAACGCATCTGCG
>CAITNA010000204.1 GCA_903893675.1 uncultured Micrococcales bacterium | reverse complement strand
GTCACACGCCTCGGCGACATCCTGGGTGGTGATTTCAAAAACAGCCTTGGCTGCATCTGCACCAGCGGCTGCAAGCTCGGCAACCTGGTCGCCATAGCCCTCGCCCTTAGAAAGCGCGCCAGCGAAGATGGTCGGGTTGGTCGTTACACCGCTAACCGAACGCGAGCCGATGAGTGCCTCGAGAGCGCCCGAACGAATGCGAGTGCGCGATAGGTCGTCGAGCCAGATGCTTACGCCGTTTGCGGCGAGCTGGGCGAGTGGGCTGTTCATGGTGATCCTTACTTTGCTGCGTTGATTGAATCGTGTGCCGCGGCGACTACGTGTTCTGCAGTCATTCCGAATTCGCGGAACAGGGTCTTGTAGTCGGCTGATGCGCCGAAGTGTTCGATCGAAACGCTTCGACCGAATGGGCCAACATACTTGCTCCAACCGAGTGCCAGGCCAGCCTCAACCGAGACGCGTGCCTTCACCGATGACGGCAGTACCGACTCGCGGTAAGTCTCGCTCTGCTCGTCGAACCACTCGACACAAGGTGCCGAGACCACGCGAGTTGCGATGCCCGCAGCCTCGAGAGTTTCGCGAGCTGAAACAGCAAGCTGAACTTCCGAACCAGTTGCAATCAGAATGAGCTCTGGCTTGCCGTTTGCTGCATCGACCAAAACGTATGCACCCTTGGCGGTGTTCTCTGCGCCAGCGAAGACAGCTCCGGTTGCATCAGCCTCGCCGCGCTTGAACACCGGAATGTTCTGGCGGGTGAGTGCGATTCCTGCTGGGCCCTGTCGACGCTCGAGGATGTTCTTCCAGGCGTATGCGGTCTCGTTGGCGTCACCGGGGCGAACCACATCGAGCTGCGGAATTGCGCGCAGGGTTGCAAGCTGTTCGATCGGCTGGTGGGTTGGGCCATCCTCGCCGAGTGCAACCGAGTCGTGAGTCCATACGAAGATGCTCGGCACCTTCATCAGTGCGGCAAGGCGAACTGCTGGGCGCATGTAGTCGCTGAAGATCAAGAAGGTGCCACCGAATGCGCGGGTCTTGCCGTGCAGCGCGATGCCGTTGAGGATTGAGCCCATCGCGTGCTCGCGAATGCCGAAGTGCAGAACGCGACCGTATGGGTCGCCGCTCCACTCGTGGGTAGACCACTCTGCAGGAACGAACGACTTAGCTCCGTTGATGGTGGTCAGGTTTGACTCTGCGAGGTCGGCCGAGCCGCCCCAGAGTTCAGGCATGACAGCCGCGATGGCGTTGATGACCTTGCCCGATGCTGCGCGGGTCGAAACCTCGGTGCCTCCGTCGAACTTAGGCAATGAGGCCTCGAGCTCGGCTGGCGCGTGGCCAGCCTCGATGCGGTCGAGAATCTTCTTCTGCTCAGGGTTTGCAGCGGCCCAGGCGTTGAACTTGGTGGTCCAGGCTGAGCGAACCTCGGCTGCGTGCTCACGGTAGCCGCGAGTGTGCGCGATTACCTCAGGGGCGACGTCAAACGTCTTCTCTGGGTCGAAGCCAAGTGCGGTCTTCAAACCTGCGAGCTCTTCAGCACCAAGTGCTGAACCGTGAATCTTTCCGCTGTTCTGCTTCTTAGGCGAAGGCCAGCCGATGATGGTGCGCAGGATGATCAGCGAAGGCTTTGAGGTTTCGGCCTTTGCCTTCTGGATTGCGTCGTAAAGCTCGTGTACATCCTCGTGGTAGTTGCCGGTCTTCTTCCAGTCGACAACCTGAACCTGCCAACCGTATGACTCGTAGCGGTCGTGCACGCTCTCGGTGAAAGCGATGTTGGTGTCGTCTTCGATCGAAATCTGGTTTGAGTCGTAAATCGCGATCAGGTTGCCGAGCTTCTGGTGACCCGCGAGCGAAGCAGCCTCAGAGGTGACGCCCTCCTGCATGTCGCCATCGCCACAGATGACGTAAACGAAGTGGTCGAACGGTGAAGCGCCGGCAGGTGCATCCTTGTCGAAAAGACCGCGCTCAAAACGAGCGGCGTATGCGAAGCCGGTTGCCGATGCGAGGCCCTGACCGAGCGGGCCGGTGGTGATCTCAACACCCTTGGTGTGGCCATACTCAGGGTGACCAGGAGTTAGCGAACCCCAGGTGCGAAGTGCCTTCAGGTCATCGAGCTCGAGGCCGTAACCGTGCAGGTAAAGCTGGTTGTAAAGGGTGAGAGACGAGTGACCGACCGAAAGAATAAAGCGATCGCGGCCAAGCCAGTGCTCATCAGTTGGGTCGTGGCGCATCACCTTGTTGAACAAGAGGTAGGCGACAGGTGCAAGCGAGATTGCGGTGCCAGGGTGCCCGTTGCCAACCTTCTCGACTGCATCAGCAGCCAAAACGCGGGTGGTGTCTACTGCCTTCGAATCGAGTTCAGTCCAGACCAGTGATGACAAGGTGACTCCTTATTAAGGGTTATCGAGTGGAAATCGGCATCTTTACCGCTGCGAGTTCACGGGCTTGAATATGCCGAACCGCACTTCGACTAAGTCTAGGCCTGTGGATGCCCGCACTCAGGAATAACGCGGCTGCTAGTTCGCTTAGACTTAATCGAGATGAGCACCCCAAAAACCGGCAAATTCAGGGCATATGTTGCCCTTACCAAGCCTCGAGTTATCGAATTGCTGCTCATCACCACCGTGCCGACCATGATTTTGGCCCAGCGCGGCCTGCCTAGCCTCTGGCTGGTGGTCGCAACCCTGATCGGTGGCACCCTGAGCGCTGGCTCGGCCAACGCCTTCAACTGCTACATCGACGCAGATATCGACAAGATCATGGGCCGCACCAAGAACCGCCCTCTGGTCACCGGCGAACTCACCAAGCGCCAGGCCTACATCTTCGCCTGGGCCATCGGCATCGCCTCGGTGCTCTGGCTAGGCCTAATCGTCAACTGGCTCGCTGCGATGCTGTCGCTGGCGGCCATCCTGTTCTATGTCTTCGTCTACACGCTGCTGCTCAAGCGCCGCACCCCGCAGAACATCGTCTGGGGCGGGGCCGCCGGAGCAATGCCGGTGCTCATCGGCTGGGCAGCCGTCACCAACTCTCTCAGCGGCGCCGCTTGGATGCTCTTCCTGGTGATTTTCCTCTGGACTCCGCCGCACTACTGGCCGCTATCAATGAAGTACCGCGAGGACTACAAGGCCGCCGGCGTGCCGATGCTGCCCGTGGTTCGCTCAAACGAGGTCGTCGCGATTCAGATCGTGCTCTACACCTGGGCCATGGTCGTCTCGAGCCTGCTCCTGATTCCGATAGGCAAGATGGGCTGGCTCTACACAATTGTCGCCGTCACCACCGGCGCATGGTTTGTGATTGAGGCATACCGCCTCTACGCACAGCGTCACGCTGCCGAGGTTAAGAACCCGATGCGTCTGTTCCACGGTTCGATTAGCTATTTGACTCTGCTGTTTGTTGCGGTCGCGCTCGACCCGCTGCTGCACTTCTAGTCGCGAACTTTAATTTCTTCCAAACGCGCAAGCGATTCTTCGCGCTCTGCAGCGTGGTCAACGATTCGCTCAGGGTAGCCATTCAAATATCCGTGGATGAGATTCCAAGGCTCGTGAACATCCTTGCCATCGATGTGGCGAAGTTCGGGAATGAACTTTCGAACGTAATCGCCATTGGGATCGAACTTGTAGCCCTGCATCACCGGATTGAAAACTCGGTAGTACGGCGATGCGTCGGTTCCGCTGCCGGCAGTCCACTGCCATCCGTGTGCGTTTGACGCAGGGTCAAAATCGGTAAGCAGGTTTTCGAAGTGTTTTGCACCGTCGAGCCACTCGAGGTGCAGGTCCTTCACTAAGAACGAGGCAACAATCATGCGAACTCGGTTGTGCATCCATCCGGTTTGCTTTAGCTGCCGCATGCCGGCATCAACCATCGGGTAGCCGGTCTTGCCGTCTTTCCAAGCCTGCAGGCGAGCCTCGGCGGTTGCACCGCTGTCGTATCGCATCTTGGCAAAGCGCGGCTCGTAGTAGTCATTCAGCGAGTCTGGGTTCCAATAAAGAACGTCTGCATAGAACTCACGCCAAGCGAGCTCTTTCACAAACACAATTTCGCCAGGGCTTTCACCGAGCTGTGAAAGCAGAGTGATCGGGTGAATCTCACCGTGGGCGAGAGCGTGCGATAGGTGAGAGGTGCCGCTCAGGTCGGCGCGATTGCGATCCTCGTCGTAGTTGTGCAAAGCACGCTTCTTGAACTTGGCTAAGGTCTCGGCAGCAAAGGCCTCACCGGCGCGAATCTTGAACGGTGCAGGCTCGCTCGGAGCCGGCAGTTCATGCGAGCTGTCGACCTTGTGCCAGCGGGCGTCGCTGGCAATGGTGGTGTGTTCCTGGCGATACGAGGCGAGCCAGGCGCGATAGAACGGCGTATAGACGCGGTATGGAGTGCCATCGCCCTTGAGCACAGTGCCAGGCTCAACGGCATAGTTAGAACCAACCAGGCGCAGGTTCACACCTGCGTCGCGAAGGGCCAACCCCACGTCGTTCTGCTGTGCAATTCCGTGCGGGTCGTACATCCTGGTGGCTAAAAGTTCTTTGACACCGAGCGAGGTCACCAGCCGAACTACTTCGCGAACATACTCGTCTCGGTTTGCAACAACGCGAACAGTCAGTGCATCACCAATGCTCGCGCGAAGTGAATCGATAGATGCAAGAAGTGAGTGAGCGCGAATTGCACTAAGAGCATCGAACTCGCTACGGTCGATCAGATAAAAGGGCGCGACGGTCTTCTCGGCGCTGGTGTCGAATGCCTCGGCAAGCGCGAGGTTATTCAGCAGACGCAGATCGCGTCGAAACCAAAACGCCGTTGCGGTCATGATTAGTGCTTGCCGCGAATGGCCAAGAAGTTTGCGGTTAGCAAACTAATCAATACGGATGCACCAAACATGTGAAGCGCGACCAAAGTGGCTGGCACTCCGGTGCGCGCCTGGATGATTCCGATGGTTGCCTGCAACGCGATTGACGCGAGCAGCAACCAGGTAACGCGCTTTACGATTCGCAGCGTGCCTGCAGGTGCGCGACGAACCGAACCAAGCTGTGCAAGAGCGAGCGCCAAGAGTGCATAGGCCGGGTAGGAGTGAACGTGCTCGATGATTTCGAGTGGCAACCCGTTGCGCGGAGTGCCGAGGTCGCCAGCGTGCGGGCCAGCTCCGGTGACGAGAACGCCCATCACGACCGTTACTGCACCGACGATGAAGATCCATGGTGCGAGCGAATAGGTGAGCGGAGCAACCGGCCAGTGAACAACCCGAAGACTGCGCCAATACAGAACCGTGGCAACCACAATCAACACGCCTGAGATCAAGAAGTGCGCGGCGACGATCCAAGGGTTGAGCTTGAACCAAACGCTGACGCCACCGACGACCGCCTGAACAAAGATGCCGGCAACCACAAACGCTGCTGGCCAGACAAGGCCTGCACGCTCATCCTTGGGCTGGCGAATGGCCGCCAAGAAGACCAGCGCGGCGATGATCACCAGAGCGCCGGTGAGGGTGCGGTTTGCGAACTCGATGATGCCGTGGATGCCCTGGGCAGGAACCGTGACCAGTGAAGAATCGGTGCACTTCGGCCAGGTTGGGCAACCTAGGCCCGAACCGGTCAGGCGCACAACGCCACCTGTTACCACGATGAGAATCTGGGCAATCAGGTTGGCCAGGGCATAGCCACGAAGGGTGCGGCGACTTGGCTTGGTGATCAGGGTCTGCAGCAGTGACATGGGGCCTTTCGGGGCTAGTCAGGGCCTGAGGCCAAGGTTAGACTTGAGGCCGTTCGCGATTGACTAGGTTTTTCTAGTTTCGCACACCGCAATGGCGCCCCTAAACCCCGTTTTCGGGAATTATGGCCGCCCGCATCGAGTTTCATCAGTGGGCCGAAATGATATTCGCGCTCTAGAAGGAGATTTCGGCATGTCCGACACAGTAGATCGTTCCGAACTCGACTCCCTTGGCGTTTATGAATTCGGATGGTCGGACACCGACGCAGCCGGAGCCTCAGCCAAGCGTGGAATCAACGAGGATGTCGTAAAGGACATCTCGGGCAAGAAGAGCGAACCAGACTGGATGCTCGAAACCCGCCTCAAGGGCTACAACTTCTTCCAGCGCAAGCCAATGCCTTCGTGGGGCGCAGACCTCAGCGGCATCGACTTCGACAACATCAAGTACTTCGTGCGTTCCACCGAAAAGCAGGCCCAGAGCTGGGAAGACCTGCCAGAAGACATTCGCAACACCTACGAGCGCCTAGGCATTCCAGAGGCAGAGCGCTCACGCCTCGTTGCCGGTGTCGCCGCGAAATACGAGTCTGAGGTGGTCTACCACCAGATTCACGAGGAGCTTGAGAAGCAAGGCGTAATCTTCCTAGACACCGACACCGCCCTCAAAGAGCACCCGGAGATCTTCCAGGAGTACTTCGGCACCGTCATTCCTGCAGGCGACAACAAGTTCGCAGCTCTCAACACAGCCGTTTGGTCAGGCGGCTCGTTCGTCTATGTGCCAAAGGGCGTTCACGTCGAGATCCCGCTGCAGGCATACTTCCGCATCAACACCGAGAACATGGGGCAGTTCGAGCGCACCCTGATCATCGCCGACGAGGGTTCATACGTTCACTACATCGAGGGATGCACCGCCCCGATTTATCAGAGCGACTCACTGCACTCGGCAGTGGTTGAAATCATCGTGAAGAAGAACGCACGCGTTCGCTACACCACTATCCAGAACTGGTCGACCAACGTCTACAACCTGGTGACCAAGCGCGCAATCGCACACGAGGGCGCAACCATGGAGTGGGTCGATGGCAACATCGGCTCGAAGGTGACCATGAAGTACCCAGCGATCATTCTCGCCGGTGAGCACGCACGTGGCGAAACTCTGTCGGTTGCATTTGCGGGCCCAGGTCAGCACCAGGATGCAGGTGCCAAGATGATTCACCTCGCACCGCACACTTCATCCTCGATTGTTTCGAAGTCGATTGCCCGTGGTGGCGGTCGTTCTTCATACCGCGGTGAGATTCGGGTGAACCCAGGTGCACACCACAGCGCAAACACAGTTCGCTGTGACGCACTGTTGGTCGACACGATTTCGCGCAGCGACACATACCCGGCCGTTGATGTTCGTGAAGACGATGTCACGATGGGTCACGAGGCAACCGTTTCACGCGTGAGCGACGAGCAGTTGTTCTACCTGATGTCTCGTGGCATGCCTGAAGACGAAGCGATGGCCATGATCGTTCGCGGCTTCATTGAGCCAATCGCCAAGGAATTGCCGATGGAATACGCTCTCGAGCTCAACAAGCTGATTCAGATGCAGATGGAAGGAGCGGTCGGTTAATGGAGATCGTTCGCCCGGGAAGCACTGGCCACAGCCACGGAGCTGGCATTCCAATTCAGACTCGCAACGAGCGCCTTCGTTCTGCCAACCCTGCAGAGCACAACGCGGTTAGCAAGACAGACGAGCAGTGGCGTTATCTCGACGCCGAGGCTCTAGGCGGGCTCGACACCGCAACACTGACTAACGCCATCGAAGGCATTAAGGTCAGTGGCCCGGCAACGGCAGAGCACGTCACCGCAACGGACGCCGACTTTGGTCGCGCCGGCTTGCCTGAGGATGTCGCCACCGCAAACGGATGGGCAGCCGCATCGACCGCACTCAAGTTGACCGTTGCCGGCGAGCAGAGCGAACCGACCATAGTTTCAATTGCAAACCCAGGCAAGCACAGCGCAGCACACTTGATCATCAAGAGCGAGACCTTCGCCCGCGGAGTAGTCGTGCTCGACCACACTGGCGATGCATCGATTGCAGAGACCGTCGAAATTCTGGTTGGCGACGAGAGTCAGCTAACAGTTATCTCTTTGCAGGACTGGAACGACACCGCTGTGCACACCTCGGCGCAGTTTGCTCGAATTGGTCGCAACGCAAAGCTCAAGCACATTGTCGTCTCGCTTGGCGGCAAGACCGTTCGCATCAGCCCGACCGCAGAGTTCACCGCGCCTGGCGGCGAGGTCGAATTGCTCGGCACCTACTTTGCAGGCGAGAAGCAGTTCCTCGAACACCGCAGCTATGTCGACCACGCCGTTGCTAACTGCAAGTCGCGCGTGACATACAAGGGTGCACTGCAGGGTGAAGGCGCACGCACCGTTTGGGTTGGCGACGTGCTGATTCGTCAGGCCGCAGAGGGCACAGACACATACGAGTTGAACCGCAACCTTTTGCTAACCGATGGCGCTCGCGCCGACTCGGTGCCAAACCTTGAGATCGAGACTGGCGAAATCGAAGGCGCTGGCCACGCAAGTGCGTCGGGTCGTTTCGATGACGAGCAGTTGTTCTACCTACAGGCTCGCGGAATCAATCCACTTGACGCAAAGCGTCTGGTGGTTCGCGGGTTCCTAAACGAAGTAATCCAGCAGATCGGCATCGAGTCGCTCGAAGCCCGACTAAACGAATCGATCGAAGCAGAACTGGCAAGGAGCAACAACTAATGGCAATTCGCATCTGCGCACTAGACGACCTCAAGCCTGGCAAGGCACTGCGCGTTGTCATCTCTGAGCACCCAATCGCATTGGTTCGCTCCAAGGAGGGCGAGGTCTTCGCTCTCGATGACAAGTGCTCACACGGCGAGATCTCGCTTAGCGAGGGATTTGTCGACAACAACAGCATCGAGTGCTGGGCTCACGGCGCAAAGTTTGAGCTAGCCACCGGCAAGCCACTGAGCCTGCCTGCATACGAACCAGTTTCGACCTACGAGGTCATCATCGAAAACAACGACATCTACATCGAGTACGAGGCATAAAAATGGCACTGTTGCAAATCAAGAACCTGCACGTTTCGGTTGAGACCGAACAGGGTCCAAAGGCCATCCTTCGCGGTGTCGACCTGACCATTCGCAGCGGCGAGACCCACGCAATCATGGGCCCTAACGGTTCGGGCAAGTCGACGCTTGCCTACACAATCGCCGGGCACCCGAAGTACACCGTGACCGAGGGCGAGATCCTGCTCGATGGCGAGAACGTTCTCGACATGAGTGTCGATGAGCGTGCCCGTGCCGGTCTCTTCCTGGCCATGCAGTACCCGGTCGAGATTCCTGGCGTTACCGTGAGCAACTTCTTGCGCACCGCGAAGACCGCCATTGCCGGCGAAGCACCTGCGATTCGCCCTTGGGTCACCGAGGTTCGCGAGGCGATGGGCAACCTCAAGATGGATTCAGACTTCACCGAGCGCAACGTCAACGAGGGCTTCTCGGGTGGCGAGAAGAAGCGCCACGAGATTCTTCAGCTCGAGCTGCTCAAGCCGAAGTTCGCAGTTCTCGACGAGACCGACTCGGGCCTTGACGTCGACGCACTACGCATTGTTTCAGAGGGTGTCAACCGAGCAAAGGCTGCGAACGGCTTCGGCGTGCTGCTGATCACTCACTACACCCGCATCCTGAACTACATCAAGCCAGACTTCGTGCACGTATTTGTTGCAGGCAAGATCGCAGAAGAGGGCGGCCCAGAACTGGCTGCTCGCCTCGAGGCCGAGGGTTACGACCGTTACGTGAATGCCTAATGCCAACTGAGCTAGACCCGCAGAAATACGACGAGGTCGTCGAGGCCCTCAAAGAGGTAATTGACCCTGAGCTCGGCGTCAATATCTATGACCTCGGTTTGATCTATGACCTGCAGAAGGCCGACGACGCCAGCTTGCTCATCAACATGACGCTAACCAGCGCCGGATGCCCGCTCACCGATGTAATCGAGGAGCAGACTGCAGAGGCGCTAGACGGCGTTGTCGAGGGGTTCCGCATCAACTGGGTATGGATGCCGCCTTGGGGTCCTGAGCGCATCACTGAGGATGGCAAAGAGCAAATGCGGGCCATCGGATTCAGCATCTAACAGTCAGATTCAGCATCTAAGAAAAGAACCCCGTGTTTCCACGGGGTTCTTTTTATTTGAAGTCTTACTTCTTGAGCGCCTTGGCCAATGACCAACCGGCAGGCACTAGCGCGCCGGCGATGATCGCCTTCACTGCATCCCAGATGAGGAATGGGGTGACACCGAATGCCAACCCCTTCGACCAGTCGCCACCGAGGTAGCCGTAGGTCAACCAGCTTGCACCGATTGCGTAGACGATTGCGGTTCCGAGTACATACGAGATGAACATCAGAGGAACCGACTTCGACCAGCCCTTTTCAGCTAGAAAGCCGACGAGTGCCGAAGCAACGACGAACGAGATGATGTAGCCACCGGTTGCACCGAACAGGTGGTCAAGACCTGATGTGTGGTTGGTGTAGATCGGAAGGAAAGTGCCGAGCACTGCGTAGAGCGCGAGCGATAGTGCGCCGCGCACCGAGCCGAGAACCGAACCGACGAGCAGCACGGCCAGGGTCTGGAAAGTGAATGGAACTGGTGAGGCTGGAATCTGCAGCTGTGCAGCAGCTGCGGTTAGTGCGGTGCCGGCGACAACGAGAACGATGTCTGCTGCGAGCGACTTGCTAACAAAGCGGTCAACCAGGGTGGTGCGGTGGGTGAGAGCCAAGCTCATGAGTTCTCCTAGGGTGTTTGTTGCCTCAATTGTAGACTGGGACTTTTGCGAGCGTGCGTCAACGGGCCGCTCAAGTCAATTGGAGTAACAAATGATCGCGGTAAGCGACCTCGAGATTCGCATCGGCGCACGCCTGCTGATGCACGAGGTTAACTTCCGTGTAGCCAAGGGCGACAAGATTGGGCTGGTTGGCCGCAACGGCGCTGGCAAGACCACCTTGACAAAGATTTTGGCGGGCGACGGCCAGCCATCGCACGGCAAGGTAGAGCGCGTCGGAGAGATCGGTTACCTGCCGCAAGACCCGCGCAGCGGCGACCCAGAGGAACTCGCACGCGATCGTATTCTTAATGCCCGCGGGCTAGGCGACCTGCTTCGCCAACTCGAGCAAACCTCGCACGACATGGGAAGCGTTGACGAAAAGATTTACGACGCCGCGATGGCGCGCTACCCAAAACTTGAGGAACGTTTTCAGGCAGCAGGTGGCTATGCAGCTGAGGCCGAAGCCGCAGCAATCGCGAGCAACCTAGGCCTTGGTGAGAAGGTATTGACTCAACCGCTCAAGACACTCAGCGGTGGTCAGCGTCGTCGCATTGAGCTAGCCCGAATTTTGTTTAGTGACGCCGAGACCATGATTCTCGACGAGCCGACCAACCACCTCGATGCCGACTCGGTGGTCTGGTTGCGCGAGTTCTTGAAGACATACCAGGGCGGCCTGATTGTGATCAGTCACGACGTCGACCTGATTGGCGAGACCG
>CAITNA010000203.1 GCA_903893675.1 uncultured Micrococcales bacterium | reverse complement strand
CACCGACACCGTCGGCAGCGAGGCAACCGGCGCCGTGAAGGCAATGGCTCGCGGGGCAGTGGTAGTGCTCGAGAACCTTCGCTTCAACGCTGGCGAGACCAGCAAGGATGCGGGCGAGCGCGAGGCCTTTGCCGCGAAGCTGGCCGAATACGGCGACTTCTTCGTGAGCGATGGCTTCGGTGTCGTACACCGCAAGCAGGCAAGCGTCTACGAGCTGGCCAAGGCTCTGCCGAGCGCAGCCGGCCTGCTCATCGAGAAAGAAGTCGACGTACTGACTCGCCTAACCGAAAGCCCTGAGCGCCCATACGCGGTTGTTCTCGGTGGTTCGAAAGTCAGCGACAAGCTCGGCGTCATCGATCACCTGCTTCCACGCGTAAACAAGATTCTCGTCGGCGGCGGAATGGTCTTCACCTTCCTTGCAGCCCAGGGCCACTCGGTTGGTTCATCGCTGCTCGAGAAGGACCAGATCGAAACCTGCCAGAACTACCTGAAGCGCGCCGCTGAACTTGGTGTCGAGGTAGTTTTGCCAACCGACATCGTGGTTGCGAGTAAGTTCGGCGCAGACGCCGAGGTTGCTGTCACCGCAGCCGACTCAATCGAGTCATCACCGTTCGGTGCAACCGGCCTCGGTCTGGACATTGGCCCTGACTCTGCAAAGCACTTTGCATCTGTGATTCGCGAAGCCAAGACTGTTTTCTGGAACGGCCCAATGGGCGTATTCGAGATCGACAAGTTTGCCGGTGGCACTCGCGCGGTTGCACAGGCACTCACCGAAGTTGATGGCCTCTCGGTCGTCGGTGGTGGCGACAGCGCTGCTGCAGTTCGCATCCTAGGTTTCAACGATGACCAGTTCGGTCACATTTCAACCGGCGGTGGCGCAAGCCTCGAGTTCCTTGAGGGCAAGAGCCTTCCTGGTCTCGAAGTTCTCGCATAGCCAAACCACAATCGCAAACCAGATTCAATAAGTTCGAAGAGGTCACCGTGAGCAGAGTTCCATTCATCGCAGGCAACTGGAAGATGAACCTCGACCACCAGCAGGCAATTGCACTCGCACAGAAGCTGCACTGGACCCTTCGCGATGTTGGTCACAACTACGAAGAGTGCGAAGTTGCGATCTTCCCGCCGTTCACCGACCTGCGAACAGTGCAGACCCTGGCCGACGCCGAGAAGTTCGAGATTCAGCTCGGCGCACAGGATCTCTCACAGCACGACTCAGGCGCATACACCGGCGATGTCAGCGGTGCCTTCCTCAAGAAGCTCGACATGAAGTATGTCTTGATTGGTCACAGCGAGCGTCGCCAGTATCACCACGAGAGCGACGAGATCGTTCGCGACAAGGTGGCTGCGTCTTTCCGTCACAACCTCATCCCGGTGATTTGCGTGGGCGAGACCCTCGAAGAGCTCGAGACCGAAGGCGCTGCGGCAGTGCCGGTTCGCCAGGTCAAGGCAGCCCTCGCTGGACACGAAACTGTGGGCGAAGTCATCATCGCCTATGAGCCAGTTTGGGCAATCGGCACCGGCAAGGTTGCTTCACCTGAAGACGCCGCCGCCGTCTGTGCCAAGATCCGCGAGGCCATTGGCGAGCTGCTCGGCGAAGATCGTGCCCAGGCAACCCGCATCCTTTACGGTGGCAGCGTCAAGTCGGCTAACGTCGCCGGCTACCTGCGAAGCCCAGAAGTCGACGGTGTTTTGGTAGGCGGTGCCAGCCTGGACGCCACGGAGTTCAGCGGAATCGCCCGTTTCCAGAAGCACATCGGCGTATAATTTTCGAGATTAACTAGTTAGGACCCCATGGACGCCCTCAAGATTGCTCTGCAGGTATTGCTGGCCATTACCAGCCTGCTGCTCACGCTGCTGATCCTGCTGCACAAGGGCCGCGGTGGCGGTCTTAGCGACATGTTCGGTGGCGGCGTAACCAGCTCGATGAACAGTTCAGGCGTGGCAGAGCGCAACCTGAACCGCATCACCATCATCCTTGGATTGGTCTGGGTAGTGGTCATCATCACCCTGGGTCTATTCACTCGTTTCGGAATCTAGGAAACTAAATGGCAGGCACCGGGGGTTCAGCAATCCGTGGCTCGCGCGTAGGCGCTGGCCCGATGGGTGAGGAAGACAAGGGCTTCCAGGCAGACCGAATCGTTCGCAACTACTACTGCGCTATGGGTCACGTTCAGTCGCCAGCATTCGCAGCCGGCATCGAAGAAGCCGAGATCCCAGTTGAAATCGACTGCCCAAACTGCGGGTTGCCTGCAGGCCAGGATTCAAAGAACCCACCAAACATCGCAAAGCACGAGCCATACAAGACTCACCTTGCTTATGTGAAAGAGCGTCGCACCGAGGCAGAGGCGAAGGAGCTGCTCGAAGTGGCCGTTACCTCTATTCGCGCAAAGCGTTCGGCTGCAGCGGCTGCGGCATCGGCAGCAGATCGTGCCGAGAAGGCATCGGCCAAAAAGAAGAAGTAGGGCCTAGCAGCCCCAGCTGGTATTGCCAGCAGTCTGATCTACAAACCAAATCGTCTTGACCTTGCCGTGCACGCGACCGGCGGGCAACGAAGTTGGGTCATCACCAAAAACCTGGAATACCGCAGGAGCCTTGTCGCTGCCAGCAACGACAAACCATAGCTGGTCAACGTCGTTCATGGCCTCATAGGTGAAGCTCAAACGCTGCGGTGGCGGCTTAGGCGAATCGTGCTCGGCAATCACTCGAACTCCTGCAGCCGGGGTCGGCTTGCCAGGGAAGAGACTGCAGATGTGGCCATCAGGCCCCATGCCAACAAAAGCCAAATCGAAGTGTGGCTGGTGGATTGCCAGCTCGGCTTCGAACAGTGAAGCCGCCTCGTCAAGGCCAAGCAAACCGTCAGCCGCAGGAAACTCGTGGATGTTCGCCTCAAGGATCGAGACTTTGCCGAGCAGTGCCTTGCGGGCCTGAAGGGCGTTGCGGTCATCAGAGTCAGCGGCCACGAAACGCTCGTCGCCCAACCAAACATGGAT
>CAITNA010000202.1 GCA_903893675.1 uncultured Micrococcales bacterium | reverse complement strand
CAGCCAGCCGCATCGAGCGCAAGGCGCACGGCGACAAGGTAATCCTCGACGACGTGACTTTGGCCTTCTATCCAGGCGCAAAGATCGGCGTGGTCGGCCCGAACGGCGCCGGTAAGTCAACCGTCTTGAAGATCATGGCTGGGCTCGACACCCCGAGCAATGGCGAGGCACGCCTCAGCCCAGAGCACACCGTCGGCATCTTGCTGCAGGAGCCACCTCTCGATGAGAACCTCACCGTGCTCGGCAACGTCGAACTCGCAGTGAAGGCGACCAAAGACAAGCTCGACCGCTTCAACGAAATCTCGGCGCTCATGGCAGAGCCAGACGCAGACTTCGATGCACTTCTTGCCGAAATGGGAACCCTCCAGGAGCAAATCGATCATCTCGACGCGTGGGATCTCGACTCGCAGCTCGAGCAGGCCATGGATGCACTTCGCTGCCCACCGGGCGACACTCCAATCACCAACCTCAGTGGTGGTGAGCGTCGTCGCGTTGCACTTTGCAAGTTGCTTCTAGAGAAGCCAGACTTGCTTCTGCTCGACGAGCCAACCAACCACCTCGACGCCGAAAGTGTTCTCTGGCTCGAGCAGCACCTCGCGAAGTATCCGGGTGCAGTGCTCGCCGTAACACACGACCGTTACTTCCTCGACAATGTTGCCGAGTGGATTCTCGAGCTCGACCGCGGTCGCGCATACCCTTATGAAGGCAACTACTCGACCTACCTCGACAAGAAGCGCGAGCGTCTTGAGGTTGCCGGCAAGAAAGACGCAAAGTTGGCAAAGCGCCTCGAAGAAGAACTCGAGTGGGTTCGCTCGAACTCGAAGGCTCGTCAGGTTAAGTCGAAGGCTCGTCTTGCTCGCTACGAAGAGATGGCAGCAGAAGCAGAGCGCACTCGCAAGCTCGACTTCGAAGAAATTCAGATTCCTGCAGGTCCGCGTCTGGGCAATGTTGTCATCGAGACCAAAGACCTCAAGAAGGGCTTCGGCGATCGCGTTCTGATCGACGGCCTGACTTTCTCGCTGCCACGCAACGGCATTGTCGGAGTCATTGGCCCGAACGGTGTTGGAAAGTCGACCCTGTTCAAGACCATCGTTGGCCTAGAGCCGAAGGATGGCGGAGAGCTCAAGGTTGGCGAGACTGTCAAGATCTCATACGTCGACCAGTCGCGTGCCGGCATCGACCCAAACAAGACCCTGTTCGAAGTGGTCTCCGATGGCCTGGATTACATGATGGTCGGTCAGACCGAAGTGCCTGCCCGCGCATACGTGGCGGCCTTTGGTTTCAAGGGCCCAGACCAGCAGAAGCTGGCCGGCGTGCTCTCGGGTGGTGAGCGCAACCGTTTGAACCTCGCGCTCACTTTGAAGCAGGGCGGAAATCTCTTGCTTCTCGACGAGCCAACTAACGACCTCGACGTCGAAACTCTGTCGAGCCTCGAAAACGCGCTGCTCGAGTTCCCTGGTTGTGCCGTGGTCATCACACACGACCGTTGGTTCCTCGACCGCGTTGCAACGCACATCCTGGCTTATGAGGGCACCGACGAGAACCCAGCGAACTGGTATTGGTTCGAAGGAAACTTCGAGGCATACGAAGAGAACAAGATCGCGCGACTCGGGCCTGAAGCTGCGAAGCCTCACCGCTCGACTTACCGCCGCTTGACTCGCGACTAATTCTCGATGTCATTTTTCGTTCTCGCTGATGAGCAAACCGCTCGCGATCTTCAGGCATACCTGGTGCGCGCGAAGCGGCTCGACCCAGAGGGGCTGGTGAAGCTCACCGCCTTCGGAAAAGTCTTGGCCTCTTACGTCGCTCCGATTTTTGCAGTCGGCCTTATGGATGAATCGCCAACCATCATTGGGCTTCGAACCAGCGAGCTCACCCTGGATGCCGAGATCGACACCATGGTTCCGATTCAGTCGATTCTCGATCGTCTCGCAAAGTTGTTCGACGAAAACGTGAGCGAATACGTGATTGAGATTCCGCCCAGCAGTCAACGCGCGGCTTGGGCCGGCATCACTGCTCCGCGCAGTGGTTGGGTTGAACTCGAAGCAATCAAAGAGCAAGAGCTCACTGAGATTGCTCGATCGGGCATCAAAGAAATCCAAGAGACCTTGCCGACCTCGGTCGGTGGTCCGATTGCTGCGCGCATCCGTGGCGAAATCTGGGGCAGGGGAGTCTCGTCGCAAACCAAAGTGCCGACCGGTGCGGCGTTTGTGCTTGCGGGTCTCGGTTTCATGACAGAGGGCGAGCTCGTCTCGGTCTATGAGGCCGATCGCTGGGTTCGCCTAAGCACCGACTTCGGCCACGTGCTTGCGCGCCAGGCCTCGCGCGTTATCTAGCGACTATTCGTCGAAGGTGTTGAGCATCGCGGTTGCTGCGCGATCTAGGTAACCCCATAGTTCGGCATCTTGCAGCGGCGGCAACTCGAGTGAATCGACGGCCGCGCGCATGTGGGCAAGCCAGTGATCGCGAGCCTCAGGGTTCACCTTGAATGGCATGTGGCGCATGCGAAGTCGCGGGTGGCCGCGCTGCTCCGAAT
>CAITNA010000201.1 GCA_903893675.1 uncultured Micrococcales bacterium | reverse complement strand
GCCACAACTTCGAGGACGCAATTATCCTCTCGCAGCGTCTCGTTCAGGACGACGTCTTGTCTTCGATTCACATAGAGGAGTACGACGTTGACGCTCGCGACACCAAGCTCGGCAAGGAAGAAATCACTTCGGACCTGCCAAACATCTCGACTGAGGCCTTGGCCCAGCTCGACGAGAAGGGCATCATCCGTGTTGGCGCCGAGGTTCGCCCTGGCGACATCCTGGTTGGAAAGGTAACCCCTAAGGGTGAGACCGAGCTAACCCCTGAAGAGCGCTTGCTCCGCGCAATCTTCAACGAGAAGAGCCGCGAAGTTCGCGACACCTCGCTGAAGGTTCCGCACGGCGAGGCCGGCACCGTAATCGGTGTGAAGGTATTCGACATCGAAGAGGGCGACGAAGAGCTCGGTGCTGGCGTAAACCAGCGCGTAGTTGTTCACATCGCTCAGAAGCGAAAAATCACCGAGGGTGACAAGCTTGCTGGTCGCCACGGTAACAAGGGTGTTATTTCGAAGATTCTGCCTGTCGAAGACATGCCGTTCCTCGAAGACGGAACCCCTGTTGACGTAGTTCTGAACCCACTGGGTATCCCAGGTCGTATGAACTTCGGTCAGATTCTTGAGACTCACCTCGGTTGGATCGCCAAGCAGGGTTGGGATGTCAAGGAAGGCGCCAAGTGGGCAGCAACCCTCGTTGAGGAAATGCGCTCGGGCGAGCCTGGCACCAAGGTTGCCACTCCAGTATTCGACGGTGCATCTAAGGATGAAATCTCCGGACTACTTGAGTCGACCCGTCCAAACGCAGACGGCCAGCGCCTGGTTAAGAAGACCGGTAAGGCACGTTTGTTCGACGGTCGTTCGGGTGAGCCATTCCCAGAAGACATCTCAGTCGGTTACATGTACATCTTGAAGTTGCACCACTTGGTCGACGACAAGATCCACGCACGTTCGACTGGTCCTTACTCGATGATCACTCAGCAGCCACTCGGTGGTAAGGCGCAGTTCGGTGGACAGCGCTTTGGTGAAATGGAAGTTTGGGCACTCCAGGCTTACGGTGCAGCGCACACTCTTCAAGAGTTGCTCACCATCAAGTCGGATGACATCAACGGCCGCATCAAGACCTACGACGCAATCGTCAAGGGTCAGAACATCCAAGCGCCTGGTATTCCAGAGTCGTTCCGTGTTCTTACCAAGGAAATGCAGTCACTCGGTCTGAACGTCGAGGTTCTCGACGCCGCAGGCAACACCGTCAGCTTGGTCGACGAGGAGTTCGAGGCAGATCGTGCCGCAGAAGACCTCGGTATCAACCTGTCGCGCAACGAAGCACTTTCGGCCGACAACGACTACCCGACCTACAACTAACGAGAGCAGAGAAGAAAGAAAATCATGGAAGTTCAATCATTTGACTCGCTCCGCGTAGCACTTGCCACCACTGACGACATTCGTTCGTGGTCATACGGCGAGGTTAAGAAGCCTGAAACCATCAACTACCGCACTCTCAAGCCAGAGAAGGACGGCCTGTTCTGCGAGAAGATCTTCGGTCCTACCAAGGACTGGGAGTGTGCTTGTGGCAAGTACAAGCGTGTTCGCTTCAAGGGCATCGTTTGTGAGCGCTGTGGCGTTGAGGTAACCAAGTCGTCAGTTCGTCGTGAGCGCATGGGTCACATCGAGCTTGCTGCTCCGGTTACTCACATCTGGTACTTCAAGGGTGTTCCTAGCCGCCTTGGATACCTGCTCAACATGGCACCAAAAGATCTTGAAAAGATCATTTATTTTGCTGCCTACCGCGTGAT
>CAITNA010000200.1 GCA_903893675.1 uncultured Micrococcales bacterium | reverse complement strand
CGGTGAGTTCGTCGTGAGGGGCTTCGCCAATGCGCGAGATCATGTCGCGAACCTCAGAGTTGCTGCCCTCTGCGACGGTGACGATGTAGGTCGTGCGCACAACCGGTGCGGCAGCCTGTGCTGGCACTGCACCTAGAACGGTGACAAATGCGATGGCAAGAAACAGTGCGGCACGTAGCTTTTTGAGCGAAGCAGCGAACATAGTGGACCCCTTTTGCGAGGCCGAAACGCCCCACCCATAAGGCTATGCCCTACCGGCGACAGCGTGCCAATAGCTAAATGGCCCGATTTAGCGCGGGATGCGCATCCCGGCTATTTCAGGAACAGCGCGTTCAGGCGGCGGGTGGTGAACCAGAGCCCTCCGGCGATCATGACCGCAAAATAGAGCACATGCAGGGCGGTTCCGGCATCCAAGGTGCCCAAAGTCAGAGCGCGCTCGAGCTGAATGGCCTGCCAGAGCGGCAGGGCCTCAATCGAGATGCGCAGCCAGTCTGGGTAGATGGTCAGCGGATAGAAAGTGCCCGAGAACAGGAACATCGGCAGCATAAAGAAGTTGATCCAGTTCATGCCCTGGAACGACTTCAAATAAGAAGTGATGCCCATGCCGAGCGAGGCGAAACCGAACGCAATCAGCACAGCGCCAGGCACTGCCAGGATGCCCCACCAGCTCGGAATCAAACCGAGCGGTGTCATGACCACCATGAATCCGATGGCGTATGCGAAACCGCGCATCAAAGCCCAGCCGATTTCACCCATAGCAACGTCGAGCACGCCCATCGAAGTGGCGAGCACGGTTTGATACAACTTGCCGAAGTGCATCTTGAAGAACACGTTCCAAGTTGAGTCGTAGATCGCACCGTTCATCGCCGAGGTCGCGAGAAGCGCAGGTGCGATGTATGCGGCATAAGAAACCGTGTGACCGTTTCCGTCAGAGACGTTGCCGATCATTCCGCCGAGGCCGAAACCGAACGCAAGCAGATAGAACACCGGCTCAACGAAACCGCTGAGCACGACCATCCAAGAACTAGTTTTGAAGGCGAAGAACGAACGCTCGATCATTGTGCGAGCGCGGCCCTGATAAAACTCTGCGCCGAGTTTGCCGCTGCGACGTTCTGCGATTGCGATCGCGCCGTCGACGGTTGCGTTGATCATGCTCATGCTGCCAACCTCTTTGCAAACTGACGGCCACCAACAGCCATGCCGACAACCAGCATGACCAGCAGGTAGGCATAGTGAATCACCATCAGGCCGGGGGTCACAGCGTGGCCATAGCTCAGCGCGCGACCGATGTCGGTGGCGTGCCAAACCGGGCTGACCCAGCCGATCCACTGCAGGTAAATCGGCAGGTTGGTGATCGGGTAGAAAGTGCCCGAGAACATGAACATCGGGGCGATGATGAAGCGGCCGATGATGGCGAAGAAGCCGTCGTCTTGCTTCACAAACGAGACGGTCATCAGCATGATCGCCGCGAAACCGAGACCCGCCAGGATGGCCGAACCGACCAGTTCTGGGATGCTTGCAAGAGCCACTGCCCCGAACGCCCAGAGGACAAGCGCATAGATAACGGTGTTGAACACACACCGGGCCGCGGCCGCAATCATGATGCCGCCGACGATGACTCGACCGGTCAGCTGGGTGGCGTTCATGGCGAAGAACGACTTGTCCCACATGAAGCCCTGCATGGTCGGGAAGCTGGTCTCATCCATGGCGGCCTGGATTGCCGAGGTGGCAAGCAGGGCCGGGGCCAGGAAGGTCAGGTATGGCACGCCATCGACGCCGTGCGACTGTGTCTTGTTGACCAGGGCGCCGATTCCGACGCCGACAGATAGAAGGTAAAGAACCGGGTTGCCGAGGCCGAAGGCCAGAATGGCCGTCCACCATTTCGACATGTTGCGCAGGCGATATTCGGCCACGAACCATGGGCCGGCGGTCATTGCCTTGCGCAGGCTGACGATCTTGGTCGCCCCCTGCCAGGTCATTTTTGGTTCGGTGTAGACGCTCATTAGTCGACCAGTGTTCTTCCGGTTAGACGCAAGAAGACGTCTTCGAGCGAGCTGCGACGAACCAGCGAGGTCTGTGGCTGAAGGCCCATTTTGTGAATCTGCTCGAGCACCTGCTCGCCGTCTTCTGCATAAACCAGGATGCGGTCAGGCAGCGGTTCGATGCGGTCTCCTAGGTGCTTGATCTGCTCTGCTGCTTCTGCGTTCTTGGTCGAACCGAAGCGCACCTCGAGCACCTCTTTGCTCGAATACTTCTTGATTAGATCTGCAGGTGCACCCTCGGCCATGATCTGACCTTTGTCCATCACAATGAGGCGATCGCAAAGTTGCTCAGCCTCATCCATGTAGTGGGTTGTAATGACGAGTGTGACGCCCTGTTCTTTCAGACGGAACAGGCGGTCCCAGAGAATGTGACGAGCCTGCGGGTCGAGACCGGTGGTCGGTTCGTCGAGCATCAGGATTTCTGGTTCGTTGACCAGGCCGCGCGCGATGGTGAGGCGGCGCTTCATGCCACCGCTGAGTGCGTCGACCTTCACATCCTTCTTGTCTTGCAACTGCGCGAAGTCGAGCAGCTCGACAATCTTGTTCTTCAAGAACTTGCGGGTCAGGCCGAAGTAGCGGCCATAGATGTAGAGGTTCTCCCAGACCTTGAGCTCGTTGTCGTGATTGTCCTGCTGCGGCACAACGCCGAGGTGCGCGCGAATCTCAGGGCCCTTGTGGTTCGGGTCTTTACCCAGGATGGTCAACTCGCCGCTTGTGCGCAGGCTGGTCGCCGCGATCATGCGCATGGTGGTCGACTTGCCGGCGCCGTTCGGGCCGAGCAGGCCGAAAGACTCGCCCTTCTTGACCTCGAAGTTGATGCCGTTGACTGCGGTGAAGTCGCCGAAGACCTTCTTTAGGTCTTTCGCGACAATCATCGGTTCGTTCATGCTGGGCCCTTTCTGGCCTAAAACTTTTGTGCTGCTGGGGCGAGCAACTCCGCTCGCCACCCGACTTGGCAGCCTTTTAGCCTAACCTTTATTCGTGCCCAATCCTTCCTCGCCAAAGCTCGGTAATCGCCGTGTCACCGGCAAGGAGCAGTACTACACACCGAGCGACCTAGCCCGCCGCCTTGTCGAAACCGTCTCGGATGTGGTTGGTGGACTTTCCGGCAGAACCGTGCTCGAACCGGCGGGCGGCACCGGCGCATTCGTGAAGGCGGCCAAAGCCGCAGGGGCTGCCAAGGTCTTGTCATTCGACATCGAACCCAAAGCCCGCGGGGTAAAGGCCGCCGATTTTCTCGAGACCGACCTTGCCACCACGAAGGCGATCACCATCTCGAACCCGCCGTTTGGCAGAAACAATTCGCTGAGCATCCCGTTCTTTAATCACGCCGCAGATTCGAGCGACTACATCGCGTTCATCGTGCCGCGCAGCTGGCGCAAGTGGTCTGTGCTGAACCGACTCGACCGACGCTTTCACCTGGTTTATGACGAAGACCTGCAGATCGACTATGTCGACGACAGCGGCGAATTGATCAAGGGCAACTCGCGCCTCGCCACCTGTTTTCAAATTTGGCAGAAGCGCCGCAACCTTCGCCCAATCGTCAGCGTTGTCGACCACGAGTTCATCAAGAAGGTTGCCCCGCACGACGCCGATGTCGCGCTGACGATTTTTGGCTATGGCTGCGGCCGCGTGCGCACCGAGTTCAAGCGTGAAAAGAACACCACGCAGATGTTTCTGAAACTGAATCACCCGCGCGCTCTCGAGGCCCTGCAGGCCGTCGACTTCTCGCGATTCTTTCGGAATACCGCATACACAGAAGCGCTTAGTCTTCAAGAGATCAATTACCTGTTGAACGAGCACCTGCTCGGGCATTCGGGCCTAAAGGAGAATCACAAATGAGCATGATGGGTGGCCGCAATCGCGGACAAGCAGGCAAGAACAAGGGTCCTAAGGCCAGCTTCAAGTCGCTGTTTCCATACCTCGCACAGCACAAGAAGCCGCTGATCGTCGCGGTGATCCTGTCGCTTTGCGGTGCCGCCATCTCGCTGGCCCAGCCGCTGGTTGTCGGCCAGCTCATCACCGCCGTTCAGAACAACAAGCCCACCACCCTGCTCGCCATCGCGCTGCTGGTCGTGGTCGTGGCATCTGCCGCCTCGGATGGCTTCATGCGCTACCTGCTCGCCAAAGCTGGCGAGGGCATCGTGCGCTCGGCCCGAAACTCGCTTGCCGGCCGCCTGCTTCGCCTGCCTGTTGTTGAATACGACCTGCGCCGCACCGGTGACCTGGTCTCGCGCACCGGCTCAGACACCACCCTCCTTCGCGCAGTGCTCACCCAGGGTCTGGTTGACCTCGCCGGCGGCCTGCTGATCTTCTTGGGCTCGGTTATCGCGATGGCAGTGATCGACCCAATTCTGCTGATCATCACCGTTGCCATGTTGAGCATCGCGGTTGCGGCCGTTGCCCTCACCTCGCGCACGATTCGCTCTGCAACCACCAAGGCGCAAGAGCGCGTCGGTGAAATGTCGGCCGCGGTCGAGCGTGCCCTAAGCGCCGTGCGCACCATTCGCGCTGCCCGCGCCGAGTCACGCGAAACCGAACAGGTCACCAAGGCTGCCGAAGAGGCATACGTGCAGGGTGTTCGCATCGCGAAGATCTCTTCTGCCATCGCCCCAATCGGTGGTCTCGCATTCAACAGCGCGTTCATCGTTGTGCTCGGCGTTGGTGGCTACCGCGTCGCATCAGGCGCGACCACCGTTGCCTCACTCGTCACATTCGTGTTGCTCATGTTCCTGATGATGCGACCGGTTGGCACCGCGTTCGGCGCGATTAGCTCGGTTCAGTCTGCGCTCGGCGCGCTGGCGCGCATCCAAGAAATTTTGAACCTGCCGGTCGAAGAAAACGAAGGCACCGAGTTTGCCGCGCGCAAGGCTCGCAACAAAACCGCAATCGAATTCAAGAAGGTGTCGTTCGGTTATGCGCCGACTCCGGCAACCGACGACCAACCTGCGGGCGAATCACGCGAGGTGCTGAACGGCGTCTCGTTCAAGATCGAGCGCGGCACGCGAGTTGCCCTGGTCGGCCCATCGGGGGCAGGCAAGTCGACAATCTTCTCGCTCATCGAGCGTTTCTATGACCCAACCAGCGGAGACATTCTGCTCGACGGTCAGAAGGTCAGCGAGATTTCGCGCGAATCGGTTCGCGCCCAGATCGGCTATGTCGAGCAAGACGCCCCTGTGCTCGCCGGCTCGATTCGCGACAACCTGCTCATTGGCCGCCAGAACGCCACCGACGAAGAGCTGCGTGCAGTGCTCGAAGAAGTGAACCTCACCGAGGTGCTCGACCGCGATCCTCGTGGCTTCGACGCCGAGGTTGGCGAGAAGGGCATCATGCTTTCGGGTGGCGAGCGTCAGCGCCTGGCCATTGCCCGCACGCTGCTTGCGGCTCCGCCGATTCTGTTGCTCGATGAGTCAACCTCATCCTTGGATGGTCTAAACGAGCAGCGCCTCAAAGACGCCATCGACACCGTGGCCAAGAACCGCACCATGTTCGTGATTGCCCACCGCCTGGCCACAGTGGTCGACAGCGACCTGATCATCGTGCTTGAAGACGGCAAGGTCATTGGCATTGGCACCCACAAGGAGCTGCTCAAGTCGACGCCGCTTTACAAGGAGCTGGCCAAGCAGCAAAAGCTCGCTTAGTTGTTCGCGGCAACCCACTGGCATTGGCTTTGATTCACGAAGGCAGAGATGCCCTTCATCGCCATAACCCCAGGACCGGCGTATGGGTCGAATTCTGGATTCGCAACCTGCACGTATGTGCACTGTTGTGCCGCATGCGTTCCTGCCGGAAGCCATAGATTCGTGCACTTCGTCTGATTCACCCAAGGCGTGATGCCCTTCATGGCCATTACGCCAGGACCGGCGTTTGCTACGAAGGCTGGGTTTGCAACCTGAACGTTCAAGCAAACATTCTGATATGAGCCAGATGCCTGTGAATTGTTATTTGAACCT
>CAITNA010000199.1 GCA_903893675.1 uncultured Micrococcales bacterium | reverse complement strand
GCGAGCTGGATGCCGCGCTTTCGCAAATTGAAACCCGCACCAACTTGGTTGCGAGGACCTTCGACAAGATCTGCAACCAACTCGTTGAGTTGGAATATCTGAGCGACGAAGACCCAGACCTGAACGTGCTCGAAGAGGGCAAGATGCTTGCTCGAATCTATGGCGATCGTGATTTGCTTGTGGCCGAGTGCATTCGCCACGGAGTGTGGACCGGCATCGACGCGGCGAATCTCGCGGCGCTCGTTGTCGCTCTGGTCTATGAAGCCAGACGTGACGAGGACGAAACGCCAAGACTTCCTCGCGGCAACTTCGAGCAATTTGCAGAGAACACCTTGGATGTCTGGTGGACCCTCGAGTCGCTCGCCAAAAAGAACAAGTTGCCTTCAACCAACTCGCCAGACTTCTCGATCAGTCTTGCCTTCCACAAGTGGGCCTCCAATGCCAAGCTCGACCACGTGCTCGAACTTGCCGACCTTTTGCCAGGAGACTTCATCCGCTGGGCGAAGCAGGTAATTGACCTGCTCGAACAGATTGCTCAGGTCGCAGATGAGAAGCTGGCGGCGACCGCCCGTGCCGCCGTCGACTCGGTCAAGCGTGGAATTGTCGCCATCAGCTACTACGACTAGGCAAGAATTACCCCGATGAAGAACCTGACCCATCTGCGCTACCTCGGCGGCAACTTGCTGCTCGCGCTGTTCGGCGGTTTGCTCTCGTCTCAGGCCTACCCTGACACTGGTCTCTGGATTGCAATCTTCCCGGCGGTGGCGCTCATCCTGGTGGCCATCATTCGAAGCTCACCGCGTCAATCGCTCGGCGTCGGTTTTGTCGGCGGCCTTGCCTGGTATGCCAGCCAAATTCCTTGGATGACCGCATACCTTGGCCCTGTGCCGTGGTTGGCACTCTCGATTCTCGAGGCACTGATCTTCGCCGCCGGGGCATACCTGATCAACGTGGCCTATGTGTTCTTCAAGCGCAGCCACCACACCCTTTGGTCAAACACCCTCTTGGCACTCTCGGTGAGTTCGCTCTGGACAGCGCGCGAGTGGGTTTCCAGCAACTGGCCATACGGTGGTTTCCCTTGGTCGACCGTGGCGATGTCTCAGTCAGATTCACCGTTCGCCGGAATCGCATACTGGGGCGGGCAAACCGCAATCAGTTTCTCGCTCGTGTTCGCCACAGCATTGATTGTCTTCGGCTACCGCGAACTGAACCCGGCGCACTGGCACGGTTCTCTGACCGCGGTTTTGGTCTTCTTGGTCGTAGCTATTCCCGCGCTGACTCCGCTCAACACCAATGCAGAAGCCGGCTGGCTCAACGTTGCGGCAGTCCAGGGCAACGCCAATGCGGGCCTATTCGCAAACGAAACTCCCGGCACGATTTTGAAAAACCACTTGGATGCGAGTAAGCCGCTGTTAAGCGCGAGTAGCAAGCCCGATGTAGTGATCTGGCCAGAAAACGCAGCAGACCTCAGCCCGCTATCCAATTTCGACGCGCAGTGGTCGGTCACCAGATTCGTCGATGAACTAAAGACGCCGCTGATCTTCGGAACCATCACCTCGCGCGGACAAGACTTCTTCAACTCATCTGTGCTTTGGCAACCGCGAATCGGCCCGACCGACTACTACGACAAGAAGCGCCCGGTGCCTTTTGCCGAGTATGTTCCAGACCGCGCCTTCTGGTCACTGATTGACCCTGAGCAGATTGCACTCATTGCCAAGGGCTACACCTTCGGCACTCGAGACGGCATCTTCGAATTGAAGCAGGGCAGGGTAGGCGTGATGATCTGCTTCGAGGTAGCAGTTGCAGACATTTCGCGCGACCTAGTCAAGCAAGGTGCCAAGCTGCTTGTCGTGCAGACCAACAACTCAGATTTCGGCCACACCAACGAATCTGCCCAGCAACTTGCCATCGCAAAACTCCGAGCAATCGAAACGGGCAGGGCAGTGGTCAATATTTCTACAGTTGGCATCTCGGCACTGATTTACCCAAACGGTGCAGTCTCGCAAAGCTTGCCGAGCTTCAAGGCAGGCATTCTGCAGTCGTCCTTGCCTCTTCGCACAACAATCACACCGGCGATGGCATTCGGCCCAAGCCTCGATGAGGTCATCAACTTCTCAGCAATCGCACAGAGTGTGTTTTTAGTTTGGCTTCGGTTTGTCTACCGAAGAAAGCAGAAGCAAAATGGCTAATCGCCACCTGGTTATCATTCCGACCTACAACGAAATCGAGAACTTGCCGATCATCGTTGGTCGCCTCTTCGAAAACAACAACAATGTCGACCTTCTGATTGTCGATGACAACAGCCCAGATGGCACCGGCAAGCTCGCCGACGAGATGGCAGGCAAAGACAAACGCGTTACGGTTTTGCATCGCACCGAAAAGAACGGTTTGGGTCGAGCCTACCTAGCCGGTTTCAAGAAGGCGTTCGAACGTGGATACGAGTACGTCATCGAGATGGATGCAGATGGCAGCCACCGCCCAGAAGATTTGCCGAAGCTCATTGCTCAGGATGCGGATCTGGTAATCGGCTCGCGCTGGACCAAGGGTGGCAAGACCGAGAACTGGCCTATCAGCCGCAAGCTGATTTCGCGCACCGGCAATCTCTATGTTCGCATCATGCTCGGCGCAAAGATCAAGGATGCAACCGCAGGGTTCAGGGTTTACCGCTCGAGCCTGCTGCAGAAAATCGATCTCGATTCGATCTCATCCCAGGGTTATTCGTTCCAGGTCGAGATGACCTGGGCTTCGCTGCGTGCAGGCGCAACGGTGCGCGAAGTTCCGATCGTTTTTGTTGAGCGCGTCATTGGCGCGTCAAAAATGACAACAGCCATAGTGATTGAGGCACTATGGCTGGTCACAAAACTCGGCTTTGCGCGAGTTTTTAAACGTTAGTTAAATTTCGGCCTTACCGTGCGCGCGACGGGCACGGATGTAGGCGATGCGCTCTTTGAGAATTTCTTCGAGCT
The DNA here is from genome assembly GCA_903893675.1 of uncultured Micrococcales bacterium. GTDB lineage: Bacteria > Actinomycetota > Actinomycetes > Actinomycetales > Microbacteriaceae > Rhodoluna. The sequence goes on along the minus strand of CAITNA010000199.1, from coordinate 8,659 downwards.
CTTCCTTGGTGCGACGCTCCATAAGCATCTCGAGGTGGCTGCGGCCTGGGCGATCTGATTTCGACTCGAGGGCGACGTGCTTGCCGTCAACCACAAGGGCCCCGAGCTCTGAACACTTGCGGCACTGCCAGAATTCAGGCAGTTCTGCATCCGCGGCGAAAACCACGTCGTTGGTGTGACCGTTTGCACAGATATATTCGTGCTTGGTCTTGTCGGCATAGGTAACGCCGATTTCGTTCTGGATAGTTTGTGCACCGAGGCGCATTCCGCGCATTGAAGTAGTGGCCATTGTTTCCTCCTGCATAACCCTTTTGGGGTACTTGTAACAACCGAGTGGTGTTCGGTTTTATTCCGCGAGCGCGGCTGCGATCACATCTGCCTGATCACTGACGATGCCATCGGCGCCCAGCCCGATAAGGCGTTTGGCCTCGGCTGGGTCGTTGATGGTCCAATAGTGAACTTCGACCCCATGGTGCTGCACGGCCCTGATGAAACCCTGCGAATCGAGACGAATTTTGGCGAACTCGACGGGAAGCTGAAGTGCATCCACGTCGCGAAGCAGCCAGCCTAACAACGGGCCTGCAAAGTAGCTCAAGCGGGCGAGGAGTGTCGTGCGCATTCCGGCAGAGGTTGCCACATTCAACCCTCGGATAGCCGAGCGCGCAGTCGCGTCGGTGAAACTGGTCAGCAATACCCGTTCACTGAGTTTTTTGCCCGCGGCGTCGTAGGCGGTCACCAGTTCGCGCACACCAGCAACGACCTCAGGAGTTTTCAGGTCGATATTGAACCTGGCAGCAGGGAAGTGGTCGAAGGCATCGGCTAGGCGAAGCGGTTTGCCGCCGCGCTTTAGGGTCATCGCATCCAACTCGGCTGAACGAACCTCGGCGACTTTTCGGGCAACACCTGCAACACGCAGCAGATCGACATCGTGCAACACGTAAACCACGCCGTCACTAGAGGCGCGAACATCGATTTCGAAATACGCGATGCCTGAGGCTTCTGCGGCCTTCAATGCCTCGAGACTGTTCTCGTCGAAACGATCGAGCGTCAAACCACGATGCGCGAAAATGCGTGGCTTGGCAGGTGAGAAGTAATCGGTTTTGATGGTGGCCATCCTTGTTGGTCTGGCTCTAGTCTGTCGCGGTTAGGCTCTAGTGGTGTTCAAATCGCTCAACGTCGCCAATCTGACCCGCCTAATGGTTGGGCTTTGTGTCTGCGGCTTCGGCTTGACCCTGATGTTGCAGGCGCACCTTGGCCTTTCTCCCTGGGATGTGCTTTCCCAAGGTGTCTCGATTCGCCTCGGCATTGCCTTTGGCACCGCCTCGATCTTGATTGGCGCCGTCGTCTTGCTGTTCTGGATTCCGCTTCGAAACCGACCAGGCTTCGGAACCATCGCAAATGCCCTCTTGATTGGCACCTGGGCGAACCTATTTATAACTCTCATCCCAAGATCGACCAACTACCTTCAGTCAGCCGCAATGTTCCTGATCGGCTTGCTGTTGGTTGGGGCCGCCAGCGGCCTCTATATTTCGGCAAACCTGGGAGCTGGCCCGAGAGACGGCCTGATGCTCGGCCTGGCCACCAAGCTCGGTAAGCCAATCTGGATTGTGCGAACCGTGGTCGAACTGACCGTTCTGCTCATCGGTTGGGCGCTTGGCGGCCAGTTTCGTGAGGGAACCATCATCTTTGCCTTCACCATCGGCTGGCTCATGCAGCGCTCAATGAGGCTGTTTAGGAGCAAGACAGCGTGAGGCCCGGTCAACACCGAGAAACCGCCAGGGTATTGGTAACCGACCAATCTGACGCCATTTTGCTGCTCAAAACCCACTTTGACCCCGAAGTCGGCCTGCCACCGCGTTGGATCACCCCAGGCGGCGGAATCGACGCCGGCGAGGGCATCCTGGATGCCGCAATTCGCGAATTGGCCGAGGAAACCGGCCTGAAGGTCTCTGGCGACGAACTTGGCGAAATGATCTGGCAGACCGAGGGCCGCTGGGATTGGGCCGACGGAATCAATCACCACACATTCAAAGATCACTTTTTCGAATTACAGGTCGAACGCTTTGAGCTCGATCAATCTGGCTGGACCGACGATGAACGTCGCGATGTGTTGGAGGTTCGCTGGTGGAGTCTGGCAGAGCTAATTGAAACCGGCGAGAGTGTGGCACCGCCCGGGTTGATTGAGTTCTTGAAGCACCACCGCTCCTAGAGGGTTTCCCTAACGCCGATAATGAACATTATGTAAAGTAATGTTTATCAAGCGCTCAGAGGCACTCTCCCTCAGATTTCCTGGGATGGCCTTCCAGCCGAATGGCTCTAGGCCTGTGTCGCCGACATCCATGCAGAGAGTTTCTCTGCAGCCTTGCCCGAGTCGATTGCCTCGAGACTCAATGCGATCGCATCCTTGAATTCGTTTCTCAGACCGCTCTCGGTCAAAAGCTCAGAACCCCTCTTGGCTAAGCGGTATGCCACGATGCCGCCGGCCGCGTTCAGCGCGACAACCTCGCGCACCGCGGCCAGATTGCCCTCGCGCTGGCCGGCGAAGAGGCTTCGGGCCACCTGGGCGTTGTGGTGGGCGTCGCCACCGACAAGATCGACCAATTTGGCGGTGTTTAGCCCAAAATCGGCCGGATTCAGCTCGAAATTGACGATTTTGCCGCCCGAAACCGCCCAAATGTGGCTGATTCCGGTGGTGGTGAGCTCATCCAAGCCGTCTGAACCCCTGAAAACCAGGGCAGTTCTGCCCCGCTGGGCCAGCTCTTCGGCCAGCATTGGCGCCATTTGAGCGCTAGAAACGCCCAACGAGGTGGCAATCGGCTGGGCCGGGTTGGCCAATGGGCCAAGGAAGTTGAAGGTGGTAGGCACGCCTAGCGCCTTGCGAATCGGGGCCACGTGGCGCATCGCAGGGTGGAAAACCGGGGCAAAGAAGAAGGTCAGCCCGACCTCGCGGAACACATCAGCCACCCGCTCTGGCGACAGGTCTAGGCGAATGCCCAGCACCTCGAGCATCTCGCTCGAGCCGGTCTTGCCAGATGCCGAGCGGCTGCCGTGCTTCATGACCGGCAGGCCGGTGGCGGCAGCCACAATCGATGCCATCGAAGAAATGTTGACCGTGCCAACCATGTCTCCCCCGGTGCCGACAATGTCGACGGCGTCGTTGCCGGTGTCGAGAATGACTGAATTTTCAAGCATGGTGTCGACCAGGCCCGCCAGTTCGGCGACCGATTCACCCTTGGCGCGAAGGCCAATCATGAAGGCCCCGATCTGAGCTGGGTCGCTTTCGCCAGACATAATCTGAGCCATCGCCCAGGCCGCCTCTGCCCTATCCAGGTCGTGCCGATTGAGCAATTTGCCTAGGATGAGCGGCCAGGAGTTTTCGCGGGTCATGAGTTCAGTTTATTCGTGAAAATCGCTCGAAAACCGCTTGAAATCAACCGAATCGGGCCATCTCGTGGGTTAGCATTAAGGCATGTCATCTGCGACTTTTTCTGCCCCAGCAATCAACAGACCGAGTGCAACTTCGGTCGGAACCATCGTTTGGCTAGGCAGCGAGGTGATGTTCTTTGCAGCCCTTTTCGCCATGTATTTCTCGCTAAAGGTCAATTCCCCAGCAATCTGGGCCTCTGACACCGCGAAATTGAACGTGCCGATGGCGCTGACCAACACCCTCATCCTGGTTGCGTCGTCTTTCACCGCTCAGTTCGGCGTCTTTGCGGCCGAGCGCCTGCAGCCGCGTCGCACCGGCAAGTTCTTCGAGTTCTCGAAGTGGGGCATGGTCGAGTGGTTCATGCTTTCCTACGTTCTCGGCGCAATGTTCGTTTCGGGTCAGGTTTGGGAGTATGCCCAGCTCTGCTCGGAAGGCATCTTCTTCAGCGCTAACTCGTATTCGAGCGCATTCTTCATCACCACCGGCTTCCACGCTCTGCACGTAACCGGCGGTTTGATCGCATTCTTGATGGTCATCGGCCGCACCTACGCAGCCAAGAAGTTCGGCCACTACGAGGCAACCAGCGCTTGCAATTGCTGGTGCCGAGTTTGGTGGCACCACCACAGCCGAGGCGCTGCTGGTTGCCCAGGCGGCAGTTCCGATTCCGTTTGTGGCGGTAATTCGAACGGTAATGGCCGCGCCAACCTGGCTCGCTGTCAACAAGAATGTCGACGAAGTCGCACCCGAGATTGCCACACCGTTTGCGTACCACTGGTAGAGCAAGGTTGGGTTCGGGTAACCAGTGACGCCTGACGCTGTGGCGGTAAGGGTTTGGCCCTGAGTAGTGGTTCCTGAAATGGTCGCAGTGGCAATTGCAGGTGCAATGTTCGCGTGTGTGATGGTAGCGGTTGGGCTGCTAGTTGCTGAAGCATCCGGGCCGCTGGTGTTCGACTCTGTAATCACAACCGTGATCACGGTGCCGATTTCTGCGTCGGTGAGGGTATAGGTCGATGCAGTCGCACCCGAAATCGCCGAACCGTTTGAGTACCACTGGTAGGTCTCAGTCGGAGCTGGGTAGCCAGTCACGCCACTCGAGTGCGCAGTCAAAGTTTGGCCAGAGATGGTCGAGCCGCTAATGGTTGCAGCTGAAATGCCAGGGGCAAGGTTCGCGTAGGCGACAGCCGAGGTAGCACCGCTAGTTGCAGCAGCCGAGCCACTTGAGTTGGTCGCAGTTACGCGAACAGTAATAGTTGAGCCCACCAAGGACAAACCGAGGGTGTACGTCGACGAAGTTGCGCCAGAAATTGCAACTCCATTGGCATACCACTGGTAAGTGATTGTTGGTGCTGGGTAACCAGTCACGCCCGAGTATGAGGCAGTAAGGGTCTGATTCTGCGTTGGGGTTCCTGAAATGGTTGCACTCGCGATAGCTGGCGCACTGTTCGCAGGAATGACTGAAGATGTTCCAGAACTGGTTGCCGACGCATTGCCCGAACCGTTAGTTTCGGTGATCGTGACGGTGATAACCGAACCCACCTGAGTTCCGGTGATAACGAATGTCGACGAGGTCGCACCTGAAATCGCAACGCCGCCGGCGTTCCACTGGTAAGTCTCAGTTGGAGCCGGGTAGCCGGTGACGCCTGACGAACTGGCCGTGAGGGTTTGCCCCACAGTGGCAGTTCCAGAAATAGTTGCACTAGAAATTGTTGGTGCTGCGTTTGCACGAACAACTGCAGAGGTAGCTGAGCTAGTTGCCGATGCGGATGAGCCAACTCCGTTCGAAGCTGAAACTACGACGGTAATGACTGCGCCTACCTGAGCACTGGTCAGCAAGAAAGTAGAGGCGGTTGCTCCCGAGATCGCGACACCATTTGCGTACCACTGATAGGTAATGGTCGGGGTCGGATAGCCAGTGACACCAGAGTATGACGATGTCAAAGTTTGACCCACGGTTGGGGTTCCAGAAATAGAGGCACTAGCAATCGCAGGTGCACTGTTAGCTGGCACAACGTTCGAAGTTCCCGAGCTAGTTGCCGAAGCAGTTCCCGAGCCATTGGTTTCGGTGATAGTTACGGTTATCGAAGTGCCTAACTGACCAGCACCAACGGTGAAGGTAGACGAAGTGGCACCGCTGATCGCGGTTCCGTTCGAGTACCACTGGTAAGTCTCGGTAGGCGACGGGGCGCCTGAAACACCAGATGAAGAGGCTGTCAGAGTTTGACCAACCACAGCGGATCCCGAAACGGATGCGCTAGCAATAGCCGGCGCAGAAGTCGTCGCACCGGTTGTGAATGAGGATTCCACCGAGGTTGACGTGCCACCTGATGTCGCATTGCTTGCGACGAGGCGGTAGTAATAAGTCGTGTTCGAGGCGAGGCCAGTCACGTTTGCCGTGGCGGCCGCCGCTGTTCCAGAGCCTGAGGTGAAGGTTCCAGAGGCTGAAATAGAGGAATAGGTGGCAAAGGTTGAACTGGTCGAGTACTGGAACTGTCCGGTAACAACACCGGTGATGGTACCTGGAGTTACGGTTCCGTTCAGGGTAGCTCCGCTAGTCGTGACCGAAGTAGCGCTGGTTACGTTTGCGTTCAAAGGAACGATGTTCTGCGTTACTGATCCGCCGCTAACAGTGGCGTAAGAAGTTGGAGTACCGCCAAACACGTTGCTGGTTAGGTAAGGGATGTTGTTAGTCGAGTTTGCGTTACAGGTCGCATTGTCGAAGTAGACACCTACAAACGCATTGGTGTTGCTCCACGCATAGACGTCGACGCGGTAGCCATTTGTATAAGTGTTGTTTGCAGTCAGTGTCGAGTAGTTAGCGCTAGGGATGTTGACAATCGACTGACCACTCCATCCGGCAGAAGTGCCCGTGTTTGAAGGTGGCTTAGGGCTAGTTGCCTTGACGCTTGCAACAGTGTCGCCTGAAGGAAGACCGTGTGAGTTAAAGTCATCGACAATCACAGTGCCATTCAGCTTGATGCGAACCGGAGTGTTCGAAATTTCACAAACCTGAAGCTGGGATGATCGGTAATACATGTATGAATACCAGTGGTGAAGAACACCCTTCGAACCTGTGGTGCAACCACTGTCATATGACAGTGTCAAGGATGTGTCGAATAGGTATGGGTTGGTGGTTCCTGTGGCACAAGGAGTCGGAATAGACACTCCGTCGCCAGCAAGATAGGAATCTAGCGGCACGCCAGATGCGTAGTTGTAGTCGGTCGCAGTCTCGGTGTTGATGTAACCCGATGCCGCTTGAGTAATCGTGAACGCCCAGGCAGGAACGGTTCCAGCAGAGAGCGCCCCTGCGGTGATCGCAACTGTCGCGACAAAAGCGGCGGCAGTCTTGCCCAGTGCGACACGAATGCCACGACGAAGCTTCTTTGGACCAGCGCTAAAAATTCCGCGAGAGATTGACATGAATTCCTCCAACAACATTGATTTGCCAAGTTTAAGGCGATATGTTCGTTAAAGCGATTGCGTATATTCTGGTGTCTATTCGGACGCGTCTCAATAGGTGGCTACCCCCATACATGACGCATATGTGTGAAGCGGTCGATTAGTGCCAAGCACCAACGCGGCGCAGTCGTGCAATTGCCGAATCTTCGATGGGTGATTCGCGACCAATAGCCAATCTCATGAGCTTGAGTAGGTTGGTTGTGACTGGGCGGATTAACCAGAGTGGTGTGCCCCGCCGACCAATGAGGGCCTGATAGTTCGATGGCATCGATGCCAGTGCGGCCGAGAAAAACAGTCGATAGAAAGCCCTAGCCACAGGCGGAATCGGTGGGTTCTCAAGCCAAGATAGGACATCCTTGGTTTCGCCCGTTATGACCAGATCTGAGTCAAAGGCTGCCAAGGTCTCGAGCAGCTGCGCCTCACTCATGGGTGCAGTCGCCAAGCCAAGTGGCTTGACCGACTCAGCCCAGAGGCGCACGTATTCGTCGGCCCCACCCGGAATCTCACGGGTCGAGTAGTTCTGATGCGCGCGCAAGAAGCTGTCCATGAACGCGACGTGCACCCATAGCAACAGGTCGGGGTCGGCGGCCTGGTATGCACGGGCCTCGCCACTCGCGGTTTGATACTGGCCACTCACGCGGGTGTGCAGACGATTCACGCGACCCGCTTCTGCCTGAGTCGAAGAGGTTGGGCCGAAGGTGGTGACGGTAAGCCAGCGAATGGTGCCGGCAAGTCGGCCGAGCGGGTCATCCTTGTATCGCGAGTGCTGGCGAACCCCGGCAAGCGAACCAGGATGAAGTGCCTGCATCAACAGGGCACGGATGCCACCAACCAGGGTGGCGAAGTCTGCGTGCACGATCCATGGGGCCTGATTCGGCAGGTAGAGCCCGGCTTCATCGCCCTCGGCTACCGCCGCGAGCCAGGGCGGGTTGCCGTCGGTTGAGCCTGAGAGCAGTCTCACAAAGCGTCTGGCAAGCGCCTTCTGCAGGCGGTTTGAGCGCTTTCGGGGGTTGGTCACCCTGAACTTAACCAAGCCCTCCCAAGGGCTATTCCTGCCTAAAAGGAAGGAAGCCCGGGCCTAAGCCCGGGCTTCCTGATTGAAACCAATTGGGGGAGGGTTTCAATTTAGGGTCGAGTCTGAATCTTCACGGCTCCAGACCAAACCCAGCTTCCTCTAGTGCGACGTGCCGAACGTAACCAGAATGTCAGCTCGTCGCGCAGTAGTACCGGTCTCGCTAGCAATTCCCCTCGCACGCGTGGTGAATGTCGCCTTTACGCCCTGAGCCAGCAATGCAGCCTTCACGGCAGCAACACGCGCAGCCGACAACCTCAGAGCCACGGCCGTTGTTGAAGGGCCGCGAACCCAGCCGTAGAGGGTGATGCTTACCGAGCCGCCGACCTTCTTGATCTGGCTTGCGAGGGTCTTAATGGCTGCCAACGCAGTCGACGAGATAGCCGCAGAGTCTGGCCCGAAGTAGACCGAAGTCTTGATCGGCTTCTTGGCTACAACGATTCCAATGCTCGCCTTTCTCAGCTCATCGTTCAGGCCAATACCTTGCACCTGAAGGGTGTGAAGACCAAGCAAAAGTGCAGCAGGAATCGGCAGCTGTCCCGAGAAGTTGCCGTTTGCATCCGTGGTGAATGTTCCCAGCAACGTTGGGGTCGAGAATATCCAAACCGTAACCGTGGTGTTCGGCTTGAATCCTGTTCCGCCTGTCTGCGCAGACAATCCTGGAGTGAGCACAATGTGGTTATCCGCGTTGAGCGGGGCCTTGT
>CAITNA010000198.1 GCA_903893675.1 uncultured Micrococcales bacterium | reverse complement strand
GCTCACTCAGTTGCCTTCTCGTTCGTGACTCGACTGCGATCAATCGTGCCGCGGGCGCCGCGCGCATAGCCGACCAAGAAACCCCAACCCCAGCTCATGTGCATGACCACTAGCGCCACCACAAGTGCCACACGCGCCTTGAGGCTTAGGCCCGATGCGGTTGCGGCAACCAATGCCACCACCATCAGGTATGCCGTTGCCGGAATCACGCCGACGTTCAGGCCGAACGCCAGCAGCACGATGCCTGCCGCGATTGCGACGACAGCCAGCGGAGGAACGAAGTAGCGACGAGATGCACGAGCAGGGTCGCGGCGAGTGAGGTCACCGCGCCAAACGCCCGTCGAGAAGAACTGGCGAACGAGCTTGCTGACCCGGCCGCGCGGCCAATAGATCACGCGAAGTTCTGGCGAAAACCAGACCTTGCCGCCCGATGCCTTGATTCGTTGCGCGAGATCCCAGTCTTCGCCGCGAACGATTGACTCGTCATAGCCACCGACGGCTTCGAAAGATTGGCGCTGGAAGATGCCGAGGTATGCGCTCTCGGCCTCGCCAGCCTCGCCACCAAGGTGATACGCGCCACCACCGATGCCGAAGCGTGACTTGTATGCGAATGCAACGGCAGTCTGGAAAGCACTTCTGCCCTGTGCATCCATGATGCCGCCGACCTCAGCTGCACCCTGCTCAAACAAAATCTCGACACCGCGCTGCAGATAACCCGGAGTCGGCTCGCTGTGCGCGTCGATGCGAACGATCACGGTGTGCTTCGCTGCCTTCACGCCGAGGTTCATTCCAACCGTGGTCAGCCCGCGTGGGTTATCGATGAGTCGCACGCGCTTGTCGGCCTTGGCGATTTTCGCTGCAACGTCGTTGGTGCCATCGGTTGATGGGCCGAGAACCAGAATCAGTTCGAGTTCGCCCGAATACTCTTGCGCCAGAATCGAGTCGACTGCCGCCGAAAGGTGATTTGCCTCGTTGAGCACGGGCATGACAACGCTCACCGCTGGGGTGAACTTTTTGGCCTTGATGCCGGTCGCTTTTGCTGCCATAGGTTTGGCCGTCTTTAGTCGACGGTGGTTGAACCAACGAACTTGTTGTAAGCCTTGACGACTTCCTTAGGCGTGCCATCCATGATGAGTTCGCCCTTTTCGATCCAGATGCAGCGGGTGCAGGTGTCGATGATCGACTTCATCGAGTGCGAGACCAAAAACACCGTGCCTGCGTTGTCGCGCATCTCGCGCATGCGCGCCTCGCTGCGATTGCGGAACTGCTGGTCGCCCACCGAGAGCGCCTCGTCGATGATCAAAATGTCGTGGTCGCGCGACGCGGCAATCGCGAAGCGCAGACGTGCAGACATTCCGCTTGAGTATGCCTTCATCGGCAGGTCGATGAACTCCTCGAGCCCAGCGAATTCGGTGATGTCCTTGGCCGAGGCGTTGATCTCTTTGCGGCTGTAGCCCATGGCCAGACCGCCGAGCAAGATGTTCTTCAGTCCCGAAATTGCTGGGATGAGCACAGCACCAACGCCAAGCAACATCGGGCGGGCCGACGCATAGATCGCGCCCTTTTCGATTGGGTTTACGCCGGCAATCGCGGTCATCAGCGACGATTTGCCCGAACCGTTGGTGCCGATGATGCCGACAGAGTCGCCCTCATAGATAGTGAAGGAGACGCCCTTTACGGCGTGCACTTCGCGAAGCTTGAGGCCGCGCGAGAACATGCCACCGCCAGCGTTTGCTCGGCTGGCGCGCTTTCCGCTGGCGAGAACCTTGTAAACCACGTGCACGTCATCGACGATCACGACCGGCTTGCGCTCTTCAACCTTCGGCTTAGATTTCGCGGCCATAGCGCTCCTCCGCTCTCCAGAAGAACCAGGTTCCTGAGACCAGTGCAATGACTGCCCAGACGATGCCGGCAATCCAATCCTGGGTTGTTGCGGTGTAACCAGAGATGGTCACGCCGCGCGCGAGTGAGATGTAAACGTAGACCGGGTTTAGCTCTGCAATCTTCAGCGCGATCGGGTAGCCACCAAGCACCTTGGTCGGGCTAAAGAAAATGCCGCTGACATAAAACATGATGCGAGTGATAAACGGGATTAGCTTGCTCAAGTCTTGAATCTGAACAGTGAGTCGTGCAGAGAGTGCCGCAACCCCGAAACCGAAGATGATCATCAGAGCGACGATTGGAATCAGAAGCAGCCAGCTGAACGAGATCTGCTGGCCGGTGAGCAAAAGCGTGACAACCAGAAGACCGAGCTGCGGCAGAAGGGCAAAGATTTGCTGAATGGTCGAGTTTGCCGGCAAGAGAATTCGCGGGAAGCTAAGCGAGCGAACCAAGCCGAAGTTGCCGGTGATCGAAGATGCGCCCTGCTGGAATGCACTCTGCATGAAGGCAAACAAAAAGACGCCGGTGAACAAGAAAGGCACGAAGTTGTGTGGGCGTGAGTTGCCGAGCAGCACGCCGAAGATCAGGCCATAGACGCCCGCCTGAATTGCTGGCTGAAGGATGAGCCACCAGCGACCGAGGCGGTTTCCGGCCATGCTCGCCTGGTTGGTGAACTGGGCCATCGTGTAGGCAAAGTCGCGGCGCAGCCAGGCGTGCTTCAGATAGCTAAAGAAAGGCTCGCGGGCACCGACGCGTTTGAGGCCGTGCTTTGCCGCATACTCGGCAACGGACATTCGACCTCCTTAGTTCGGCTGAATCAAAGTTTATCTAGGGCTAGTTGCCCGAGGCCTTGGCCAGCGCCTTCTGTACCTGCTGGCGAATCATTGCAAAGTCAGGGTGAATCTCGTTGACCAGCGGCGGGGTCAGTGGCAGGGCCGCGATGCCGTATTTCTTTGCCTTCATGGCCAGGTCAACATAGGTGCCCAGCATGCCACTCGGGATGTCGGTCTTCACCAACTGCTGCCCGGCCTTGGCAATTGCCTGGAAGTGCGTGAGCACGGTGACTGGGTCCATCTGCGAGAGCAGTGCGTTCTCGACCTCGCGCTGGCGTGCCATGCGGTCGTAGTCGGTGTGAGTGTGACGTGAGCGGGCATACCAGAGGGCGTGGTAGCCATCGAGCTTCTGTTTGCCGACTTCGATCCAGCCGTAGGCATCCGAGGCATCGTCTTTCTGACCACCGATTGGCAGACGCTCTTTCACGTCGATAGTGATGCCGCCGAGTGAATCAATCAGCGACGAGAACGCGGCCATGTCGATCATCACGTATGACTGAATCTTCAATCCGGTCACCCACTCGACCGCATCACGCGTTGCCTCGACACCTGGCGTCGATCCGTGCTTGACGGCATCCGGGTAAAGATCAGAGTGGTTGTCGGTGGTGTCTTTGTAGATTGCGTTGATCAAACAGACCACGCCGCAGTTCCAACCGTTTGGGTAAACCTTGAGCATCGGCGAACCCGCAACGAACGAGACGTGCTGCATGTTGCGCGGAATGCTGATGGTCACTGCCTTGCCGGTTGCAGCATCGATGCTCAGCACGCCGATGCTGTCTGGGCGCAGGCCGAAGCGGTCTTTGCCCGAGTCGCCACCGAGAAGCAAGATGTTGTAGCGACCATCGACCGGTGCGGTGAAACCACTCTGGTTGAAGATGGTGCCGATGAAACCCGCCGAGACGCCGGCAGTGTTGCCAGCCCAAGAGATTGCACTGGTGCCCAGCACTCCGGCGAGCACCAAGCCGATAAAGGCAATTAGGCGATCGCGCGGAATCAAGAAATTGAGGCGCATCAGTCGCAGGGTGTCTAGCGCAAGCAGCGCGAATAGCACGGCGAAGAAGATGAGGAATCCGGCGATTGCATATGTAAATGCCGGGATGGTGACCAAAGTGATCAACCAGCCGCGGTTGATCAGGGCAAGCGCTGCACCAATTAGAAGTAGCGCATAGAAGCCAAGGCTCGCGATGATGCCGATGCGAGCGACCTTGCGGTTGCCTGCGAGCAGCTGGGCGCTGCCGGGAATGACCAGGGTGAGCAGAATGAGCCACCAAGCGCGCTTGCGCATGTCTTGTTCTGAAGCACGCTCGAAGTTTCTAAACGGTGAGCG